>JBIOXP010000079.1:0-9354 GCA_044869705.1 Binatia bacterium
GGGCAACACTTCCAATTCAACGGCTCGGCTCAGCATATGGTACTCCGACTGGAGCACGGCGAAACGGCTCCAGCCTTTTAGCTCGGCAAGCAAATTGGCGTGCGCGAGTTGCCACGACGCATAAGCCGATGCCCCGATGTAGTTAACTTTCCCCATCCGGATCAGATCGTCCAAACCGCGCAACGTCTCTTCGATCGGTGTGGTGTCGTCCCACCGGTGGCAGTAATAGAGATCGATGTGATCGCTCTGCAAACGACACAAGCTCAGCTCGACCGATTGCATCATGTGATATCTCGATGCTCCCCAGCTATTCGCGCCCGTCTTCCTCGGAAAGTTGAATTTGGTGGCCATTACGACTCGATGGAAGCGGCCTTTGAGGGCATGGCCCAAAGTCTCTTCGGAAGCGCCGTCATTGTAGACGTCGGCCGTGTCGATGAAATTGATCCCGGCATCGAGCGCTGCGTCAATAATTTTGTCGACCTCTGCCTGTGGCACATCCGAGGAGCCGAAACGGTTGGCACCAAGCCCGATGATTGAAACGCGGACGCCTGAATGGCCCAATTGCCGATAATTCATGCAAGCTCCTTCGAGAATTACGGATCTAGGAGCAGAGCGCGGCGCACTCGCGACGGAAGGATTGCCTTGAAAGACGCGTGTTCATGGACAGGAAAATAGTCTATCAGCGATTGCGCGCGGAGCTGGACATCGCTCGAAGGACGCGCTGCGGTTTTCTACCCGATCGATCGCGGCCGCAATTCCAGCACTCGGAAAATTGACCTTCGATAGTTTCATGGCAGCCTGGACAAAGCCAGGATTTTTGCACCGAGCGAAGCGGCGCCAGAGTTTTTCTCAAAATCGCCTTGGCCTTGGCTGCTTTTTCATCATCGATAACCCACAGCTCTGGCCAGCATTCGATGGGCGGAAGCTCTCCTGCCCCACTGCTAAGATCGAAATTTCGGGTTGCACAGCGGATGCCGAAGCTGGCGAGGACATTTTTCAAATGTCCGATCATCAGAGGATCCTTGACGCTAAAAACTCGTGTCATACGCTCGCTTGCTCCGCGCGTCTCAATGCGCTCTCGTTCAATTTTAGTTTCTCGCCGAGCCACAGCGAGCGCTCCAGATGATCGCCGTAACCATCGCCCGTCGATGGATGCACGAGCACCGACAAACCCTCGCGATGGAGCATCAGCCACGGCACGATTTTGCCGAACTCCTCAGGAGCGAACGCCGCTTGATACATGGCATCGAGATGAGGTCCGACCGGGTCGTCGTGCCAGCGGCCAATTTGAACTTCAAATTTCGCCAACCCGGCGCGTACCCGTGCCGCCGCATCTCGCGTTTTTGCTGGATCATAATAAATGTGGGCGTGATAACCGTTGATGACACGCTCGGCCATAGAACACCTCTCGCGCGGAGAGTTTCTTTTCTTATTACCAAATCTAGTGTGTGGAAGCCAAACGGACGGCGCAATTGCTGAGGAGGTTGGGGCAAGACGACTGGCTGGAGTTGCCGCCGTAGAGAAAAAACTTACGAGCCGGCTGTCTCCGGAATGATTTCTTCGGGAAAGATGTACTCGTAACCCGCCGCTCCGAAGTTGACCAGAATCAACTGTCGGCCCATATTTTCCACCATTCTAACGAAAGTCCCTTCGCGCGGTAGTACCACACCCGTTTTCTGCGACCTGATCGGTTTGCTGGTTTTTAATGGATCTCCAGGGCTCATCCTAATCCTCCCCGAGTGCATCAGCCGGTTGTCCGTTATACGCGTTGGTTCGAGGTTTCTCTCCTATCTCGTCTTACTCATCTGTTAGACGTCCCGTCCTGAAAAAACGTAATGCAAGCGCAAGACCAAGCCGATCTCCCGCCGTTATACCCGATCGGAATAGGCGCGCGAATCAAAATTGTTGTCGCAGCGCTCTCGAGAACAGGCGACAAAACGAAGATATTTTCGCAGTTTCCAGAATTACCGCTGGGGGTTCAGTGCAGAACGCTGAAAAATGCCGCTTTTTAAGCTTGCCAAAAATGAAGGCAGTCGGTGTAGCGCTACGGATGCTTCGGGCCATTTGTCGGATGTTTTTACCAAGGTTCGTACGCTATCCTCCTCCATCCCACTTAACTATGCATTTTGTAAAAACATCATCAGCTATCGTGTCATCGAGGTTTGGAGCGCCAGGACGATAGTCGCTATTGAGCGCAACAAAAATGACGGAAGCTGAGCTGGCTGGATCGAGGAAACCCGTCATCCGGTATTGAAATCGATGCTGGAGCCGCAGTGCTGACGCGGCTGAATTCAACAAACGGCTTATAGCACAGATGCGCCAAACAATGCACGAAAAATGTTTTTATTTCAGCAAGGGCACTGAAAGATTCACCCACAGCGTTATTTGGCGCCGTAGACTTTATCGAAAAATCCTTCGCTGTCGAGTTTTTTTAACCAGCTCGTATCGACAATTTCTTCGGCCTTCACCGCTGCTGCCTTGGGATTTTGCTCGGCGACATATTTGATGACAACTTTGAAGCCTTCCAAAGTGGGATAAGGCTTTCGATCGAGCTCTTCCTGCGCTTCGACATAAAAATCTTCCGCAGCGTCCAAGTTTGCCAGGCGAAGATTGCGCGCAAGCACTTCCTTCACGGCTGGCTTATTCTCTTTGTTAAAAATGTAGCCGTAAGCCTCGATCGTCGCGCGCGTAAACGCGTCCATGATTTTAGGATTCGCCGCCGCATACTCTTTTTTCACCGTGACCCCGGTATTTTGGTAGGGAATTTTGGCTTGCGTCATATTCAGCAAGGGATAATAGCCTTTGCCAAGCATGACCTTGGTCGCGACCCGCTGCAGCATGGCTGCATCGATGGCCTTGCTTTCCAGCGCCGCCATCCGGTCGGGATCGACGCCCGTCTGGATCAGCACGATTCGATCGCGCTTGAGATCGAGCTGCAAATGCTCCAGAGCGATTAACGCAGAGATATGCGAAGAGCCGCCGAACCGCGCGGTGCCGATTTTCTTGCCTTTAAGATCCTCCGCCCGGCGAATATTTGGCTGGGTCACCAGCGTAAACGGCGAGGTATTGCTCAGTCCGAGAAAGAAGCTCAACTTTTGTCCCGATGCCGCTAAGTTGACCAACGAGGCCGGCGCATTGGCGGTCATCTGCAGCTCGCCCGCGGCGAACATCTGTGCGACCAAGGAGCCGCTATTGACCAGAAGTAACTGTACGTCGAGGCCATGCTTCTCGTAGAATTTTTTATCCCTACCCACATAAAGCGGAGCCATGTGCGGCGTTGGTGTTGACAACGCGATTCGCACCTGCGGAAGTTTTTGTGCACTTGCCCGAGACCCGCCGATCAGGGTAACGAAGCTGAACAGAGTAGCGATAATGATATTTGCCGGTTTCACAAGACATTCACCTCCATGGGCGGACCCCCACCGGGTCAGTCTAACTGATCGCTGACCGGCCAAGCAATGCGTCGAATTTTTTCAGGCGGCAGTTTTACGGATGGGCCATTGCCTTAAAACCAGATCGCTGAGAAACAGAAATAATCCCGCGCACGTCAGCGGCCACCACGTCTCGCGACCGTGTCGCGCTTTTCCCGGTGTTGGTTTGTACAACCGTTCGAGCCCGCGGTTCAGCTTTTCCGGATCAAGCATTTGGCCGCCGGTTTCCTCGGCGAGCCGGCTGAGTAGTGGCAGGTTGGGTTTCAGCTCCCGGTACTCCTTGGGATAGGGAGCCACGTAAGGCAACGTAGCGATCGGCTGCGCGGTTGCGGCAGCGTTAGCGTACAGTGTCACGAAATGGATGCCACGCGCTGCTGGAAGGAATCTGCCTTCGTAGCGTCCCGGGGCGGTCTGTTCGAGCGCGGCTTCTTGGCTGGGTTGATTGGACGTTGTGATGTTCGCCCTGAGGTCCAAAAAGTTCATGAATTTCCCGTCGCGGCCAATGACGTCAGCGACGACTTTGACCGAATCGCCGTCCGGAATGAAATCCGTGCGCGTTCGAGTCTCGACGATTTTGCGCATGCTGTCGCGTGCCAGCTGACTTGCCCATTGGGGAAAATTTCGCCAAGCGATCCAGTCTTTCCCCCAGCGCCCGGTTAGATCGGAAGTAAACGCCATCACCCGGCCGACACCGTAGCGCCACGCCACCAGCAGGGGATCCTTGTCGACTCGCATCAGCAATTCGGCCCTCGGTTTGGGATAAGTGAGCACGTATCCCCCCACCGCAGGTAAATTGTTCGTTGCTAAGCCTTTCAACGGTCCGACGCCCGCAACCATTGTAGGCGTCACCGGCTTTTCGATGATCAGGTCTCGCGATATGAGCAACGTCTCAGTCGTGAAAATTTGCGGGATGGTCTCGGGATCCAGTGCGACGTAGCCGCGCCCTTTACCATCCTTGGCGATATCGGCCATGAGCTGAACGTCGGCGTCGCTGCCCACCGATACCGTCGAGACCGTGATACCGTCGCGGGCCATGCGCGCGATCAGTGAATGAAAATCCGCCTTGTCCGTCAGTCCGTCGGAAAGAACGATCACATGCTTGATTGCCGCCGGCTTGGCGGCGATACCGCGGTACGCCTCGACCATTGCCTTGTACAGATCAGTGCCGCCGTCCGACTGTAGTGAGGCGAGACGATCGGAAATCCAGTCGCCTTTGCCGACTTGACGAAACGGCAGGGTCCAGTCCCAGCTCGCATCGAAAGCCAAGATACCGACTTGATCGGTTGGGTTCATGATGTCGGCCGCGGCAATCGCAGCCGCTTTGGCGAGATCGAGCTTGGTGCTGCCTTCACCACCGGCGCCCATGCTGCCCGATTTATCCAGCACGAAGAGCAAAGCCACATGCGGCATCTCGAGCCGGGCGGGCGGGCGCATATCAACGGGAAGAACCCGCTCGAGCGGTGTGCGGAAGTATCCCCCCGCGCCGTAACTCTGGGAGCCGCCGATGACGAGCAATCCACCGCCGAGATCGCGCACATATTTTTCGATAGATTCCATTTTGGCGTGCGCGAGTTGAAACGCCGGGACATTGTCGAGGACCAGGAGATCGTAAACCGAGAGCTCGGATAAGCTTAACGACTGGTTCTCTGGCGCCGCTTGAACCACCGTATAACCCTGGACCTCCAACACTTTGGCAATCGCCCGCTGGCTCGCCTTTTCGCCTGAGAGCAAGAGCACGCGGGGTGGCCCTTTCACGGTTACCACGCCTCGCAGGAGATTATTTTCGGCCAGCGTGTCATCCGGCGAGTCCACGAGTAGTTCGTAGGCGTGACTGCCGCGCTCCGTGAGCGTGTCACGAAAACTCACCTGATTACTTCCTGGCTTGAGTTGCACTTGTCGCTCCACCTCTAGAATGCCATCGCGCAACAAGCGAATGCGCGCGGGCGCTTCACGCGCGCTTTCGATGGCGCCGCGGATTTCGAAGCCTTCGGCGCTGTCGACTTGGCGCGGCAGGGTCAAGTCGCTCAGGTAGACTTCATTGCGGCCGCGGGCCAGACTCACTGGGAGCGTCCAAACCTCCACACCTTGGGCCCGCAACAGTGGAATCACGCGCGCCACTTCGCCGCGATTTTCGTTGCCGTCTGAGATCAGCAGAATCTTACCCTCGCGCCCTTCGCCGACCTGAGCGGCAGCAGCCTGAAGCGCCGACTGAATATCAGTCTCGTCGCGGTCCAGTCGCGAACTGAGCTCCGAGATGGCGATTCCCGCGTGCGGCAACCACTCCCATTGCGGAGTGCGGCCAAAGCTCAGCACACCGGTGCGAGTGTCCGCGCCGGCGACGCGCTTCGCGCTTTCGAGGAGTCCCAGAGCGGTTTCGCGTGCTTGCTGTCCGACGCTGCGCGATAAATCGATATCAAGAATCACGTCGAGCGCCATCACCGAGCGATAGATGCGCGGATCGAAGAATGCGAGCACCAGTACTGCCAGAGCTGCACCGCGAACAATCACCGGATAGAGCGGCAGGTTTTGCCGCAACGCCAAACCAAGCTCGAGCGCGAGTAACAGGAGCACCGCGATCAACAGAGCCGGCCAGAGTGAAAAAGCACCGCTCTCGGACTCGCGCGCGGCTTCGACCGATTTCCCGGGTCCGCCGGTGAGCTGCGCCCGCGGTACGATCTGCGATTCGTCTTCGTCACACAAATTGACCGCGAAGCGACCCGCACGACCGGCTGTTTTGAAGCTGTAAATCCCCGTCTGCAGTGTCTCGGCAAAAAGCAGTCGGCTCGAAGTCGTCGAGAGGGTTTCTTTTTTTCGCGAGGGTAACGTGATCTCCACAGCATCGTCGCCGCGCGCTAGCGCCAGCGCAAACGGATCCCCAGCCCGCACCGCGTCTCCGGGAAACTCGAGGCGCTCGGGGTGAAACCATTCAAGGAAATTATGAAATAGAATTGGAAAGGCGATCCGCAGCGGCAGATCCGACGCCATGAGATCGAAGGGCAACAGCACCAAGCGGAGCTTTCCTTGTTCCAAGACATAGAGTAGCGGATGATCTTCGCCATCGCGCGCTAGCACGACGCCTTGGCCCCGCGCTCGCAGCCGCAACGCTTCGCTGATTCGTAAATCACCGAGGCTCAGGCCAGCCGTCAAGGGATGCTTGGCCAATGGTAAAGCGACGCGGGGATTTTGCGTTCGGCCGCGCAGCTCCAAGGGTAAGTTTGGACTCACGCTATTGATCAAGATGAAATTTCCCTGCGTCAACGCCGGAGCCGCCACGCGATCGAAGATCACCAGGTCGAAGGCTTCGGCGCCCGGCGTTGTCTGCGGGTCCCAACGAGGCGCGGTGCTTAGCTGAACATACGGGAATAGGCGCAATATATGTTGCAAGTAAGGATTTCCCGGGCCGACGTAGAGAAGCCGCAACGGCGCCTGCTCCGTAAGCGCCAAGTATGCGACGTTATCTGTTGGAAAATCGTCCTTGGCTTCCAAGCGGGCGGTCAAAATCCCTCTGAGCTCGCCCTTAAAAGGGTAGATCATCACCCGGCGCTCGCCCGCTCCGATTTCTATTTCTTCACGCGCGAGCAACTTATCGTCGAGGCTGACGGCGAGCGGCACCCGTACGGCTTTGGCAGTATAATTGCGCAGGTGCACCATGATCTCCGCAGGTGTGCTGCGATCCGCAGGAAGCCTGGCCTCGAAACCGATGATCGCGATATTTTCGCTGCCGCCGGCCACGCTGACAAAGCGATAATGGGCCGCCGGCTTGGTAAACTCCTGAGCGCCCTGAAAGGCGCCATCGCTGATGACGACGATGCGGTCCGCGCTGTCGCGCTTCAAAAACGTATGCGCGAAAAGAATCGTTTCCTTGACTCGCCCCGGTGCATCAGTCGCTTCGAGCCCGCGCGCGAGATCTCGCAAGCGCCGCTTCTCAGCCGTAAACGGCATGAGCAGGCGCGGCTGAACGCCCGCGCCAATCACCATCATTTTTTGCGTCCCGGACAGGTTGTCGATCAGCTTGTCGAATTGCTGCCGCGCCGCATCGAAGCGCGCGCCGTTCGAGCCGGTGGCTTTCATGCTCGCGCTCAGATCGATCACGACGATGAGATCGCCGGCGCCCGAACCGAAGTGCAGCAGCGCTGGGTCGGCCAATGCGATGATCAGCGCAACTGCCGCGAGGATCTGCAGAAACAACAAAATGTTGTGGCGCAGCAGCCAACCGAGGCGGGTTCCGAGCGGGCGTTCTCTGAGGATCCGCTCCCAAAGAAACAACGTCGTGGTGGCGACTTTCAGCCCCCTGGGTTTGAGGCTATGGAGAAATACGATTAGCGGTATGGCGCCGGCGAGTAGAAACAAAGCCGACGGCAGGGTCCAAAGCATAGTTCAAGCCACGCTGCCCACCTGGCGCAACGTCTGCAGCACGAATTCATCGAACGGCACTTGCGTGGTCGTGCGCAAGTAGTCGATGTGTCGGCGCGCGCAGACCGTTTCGATCTCGTTGAAGTATCGCTCCATCTCGCTTCGAAAGCGCCGCACCAGATCGGCGTCGAGAAAAAATTTTCGTTCGCGGCCGGCTTCAACATCGATCAGCGCTACGTCGCCCCAGGCCTTCGGTTGAGTTTCTTCGGTATCGACAATATGGATCACCAGGATCTGATAACGCTTTGCGGTGAGTTCTTCCAAGGCTGCGCGCCATCCGTTTTCGTCAAACAAGTCGCTCACGATGACCACGAAACCGGGATGCGGAAAAAGGTTTGTGAAGGAATGAATTGCCGCGCGCAAGTTGGTCTGGCCGCCTGCAGAAAGCTTGGCAAGAAAACGAAAAAGGCTCAGCACCTGCTTCCGGCCGCGTCCCAACCTGAGCGGTTGAGCGATGCGCGTCGAAAAGGCCGCGCCGCCGACTCGATCCAGGTTTTTAAGGCCGATATAACCCAGGGCGGCGGCAATTTTTTTTGCATACTCGATTTTCGCCGGCTGACCTTCCGCCATCGAACGGCTGGTGTCGACCAAAAGATAAATGTTCATTTCCTCTTCGGCGGTAAACACCTTCAGTAGCAGCCGCTCGAGACGGCGATAAACGTTCCAGTCGATGTAGCGTAGATCATCGCCGCGTTGATAACGGCGATAGTCGGAAAATTCCAAGCTGAAGCCCTTGCGTGAGACGGCGTGCTCGCCCTTGGCGCCCGCCCAGCTCAAGCGCTTGGCGATCAAGTGGAGCCGTTCCAGTTTGCGGAGAAACTCGCTATCAAAAAAATTTTCCGCGGCACCGCTTGCGTTTTCAGTTTCAGCTCGGGCTGGGCTCACCGCATTCTTGCCCTCCCGAGAAGCGCGCGGAAGCCTTTCCCGGGCGCGAACAACAATCCGCCTAAGCAAATCATTGATTCGAACCGCCATTGCTAAACTCGAAAGAGACGCGAGATTCATCCACTATTCCACTTCCGGCACTTGCGCCGCGACCTCGGTTAAGATCTTTTCCGCGGTGATGCCTTCCGCATCGGCCTCGAGGTTGAGGATGAGACGATGCCGCAAGCTGGGCAGCAGTTGCGTGCGGATATCGTCGAAAGAGACATTGGGTCTGCCCGCCAATAGCGCCCGCGCCTTCGCCGCTAAAATTAAGCTTTGCAAGCCGCGCGGGCTCGACCCATAGAGAACAAATCGCTGTGCCAATCCTCCCGAGCCGTTTCCCTGTTTGTGTTGCGGATGGGTGCTCATCACCAAGCGCACGGCATAGTCCTTCACGACTTCGGCGAGCGGTACTTCCCTGACCCACTGACGCATCTGCAAAATCGCCGCGCCATCGAGAATTTCGCGCAGGCCAGCGACCGGCGCTGCGGTGGTCAGGTCGGCGATGCGCGCCAACTCGGCGCGGTTCGGAAACTCGAGCAGAAGTTTGAAAAAAAACCGGTCCACCTGCGCCTCGGGCAGCGGG
>JBIOXP010000080.1:0-7151 GCA_044869705.1 Binatia bacterium
CATCGATCGCCTTTTGATACCAGACTAAGATTTCCTCGGCCGTTAAGTTCTGCACGCGGTCCCATAACGGGGTCTCGCCGAGATCCTCAAGCAAAATGAGCCCCTGATCTTCCCAATGACCGTACAGCTTTGGGACATGGACTCCGATCCGGCTGAGAAAGCGGTGCAAGTTCAAGAAAGGAAGTTCTTTTGGGCCTTCTGCGAACAGCGCCAGCTCCTCGCTTGAAAGCGGCAGCGAGCTGCCGGGGGGCAGCTGCATGACAATCACTGTGGGGGGCGCTTTGGCACCGCGCAAGGAAGCCCGATAATAGCGACGGCTCGAAGCATCACCCGCAAGGGACGCAAGAGACGTCATTGTGGCATCCGAGCCAAAGATAAGGAGAATTTTTTCGCTGATCAGCTGCTGAAAAGGATCAATCACGATTCGTCTTGAATGGCGTGGCGGAAGCTAGTCCAGTTCGGATGACCGGCACCGCCGGCGTTAAACTTCTCACGAACCGCCGAAGCCGATGCTGACCTTACCAGCTTCGACGATGATAGGTACTTGCCGTCGTCCATTGGAGAGCTTGAGCATCCGTTCCAGTCCCTGCTCGTCTTCGAGTACGTTAATGTATTCGTGTGGAACTTTGCGCCGCGCGAAAGCCTCCCGGGCTCCGGCTGTGTAGGGTCAAAGGTCCTTACCAAAAATAATGACTTTTTCCGGTATCGTCGTGGCCATCGTGTTGATAAAAAATAAGCGCGCGAGCATGAAATTGCAAGGGAAGTTTATCGCATGATAGTTTTTGGACCGAGGCTTGAAGATGAGCAATGGCGCATCTTCGCTACGCTTTTCAGCCTACTGAGAATTCGCCGGCTGTCGCCGCGGGTATGGCGAGGTTAATGAGCCATCGAGAACCATTGAGGAAGGGATGACTTTCGAGAGCTAGAGAAGACCAGTCCAATCCTCTCTCTCCGATCCGCAATTTTCGTATCCCCAAGCACAACTCACGGTAATGTCCGGCGCGCTCTATATCGTTCCCACACCCATCGGCAACCTTGAAGATATAACTTTTCGGGCGGTTCGCGTGCTGAAGGAAGTCGACCTGATTGCCGCCGAAGATACCCGCCATAGCCGGGTGCTCCTAAACCACTATGGGATTCGCACTCCGGTCACCAGTTATCATGAGCATAATGAGCGAAGTAAAGCGCCCGGGCTGGTGGAGCGGCTCCGGCAAGGCCTGACTATTGCCCTACTATCGGACGCCGGCACACCGATGATTTCCGATCCGGGTTATCGGCTCATGGTCGAAGCGGTCGGCGCCGGTGTGCAGGTCATTCCTTTGCCAGGGCCGTCCGCGTTAACCGCTGCTCTAACGGCGGCGGGGTTGCCGACAGATCGATTCGCGTTCGAGGGCTTTTTGCCAGCAAAAAAAAACGCGCGCAGGAGCACTCTGGAGGCGCTCAGAGAGGATACGAGAACTCTGATTTTTTACGAGACGCCGCACCGGCTCAAGGAAACACTTGCCGATATGGCAGAGATTTTCGGCGATCGTGATGTAGCCATTGGCCGCGAAATCAGCAAAGTCCATGAGGAATTCTTACGCGGACCGACGCGCGAGATTATCGCAAAGCTCGAGCAGCAGGACGTAAGGGGTGAAATCACGTTGATCGTGCAGGGCGCTACCAGCGGAGCTCTCGTTCAGGAAGAACAACTGATCAGCGAGGTACGTCAGTTAGCTAAAGACGGTATGCGCGTCAAGCAGATTGCAGAACTGCTGAGCGCGCGCCACGGGATTTCGAAACGAGAGCTCTACCGGCTCGCGCTCCGATTAAGAGAGCGGAAATGATGCGAACGAGGGGGTAGCATGCTACGTCCCTGCAGGCTTTTTTGGAAATTAACAGCCGCGCATGCTGCCCCCCTACCGCTTGATAGTAAAGCCGTAAAAACCGTACTCGGGCTCTTCCCAACCGACACTCACGTCGGCGACACGGGCGCCCGTGGGTCCGTGATGACACCAGGCGATCAATTGATCGAGTTTATCTCTAGTGCCCTCGGCGAGTAGCTCGACTGAGCCGTCGGAACAGTTTCTAACCCATCCGGTGATCCCCAAGCTTTGCGCTTGCTGGCAGGCAGAAGCGCGAAAGTACACGCCTTGCACTCTCCCCGCGATGGTAATCCGCGCGCGTGTCGGTTCTGCAGTATTCACAGCCATCGGAGGTGTTCTTAACCAAAGTATGCCGATGGTGCAATCTTGTAGAGCGCCGCCCCATCCAAAAGATTTGACAATTCAGGATTGACTTTTATAGGCTGTCGCCGTTTCGGCAGGGTGCGGTTTATCAAGAGCGCCGAGCAACTGATGTGCGCCCGTTTAGGCCTTGCCCCATTTGGCTGAGTTTTGACTGGTTAAAATGAGCGGCATTCAACAAGGAGGGCCGAAATGGGAGTGAAATTGTACGTCGGGAATCTTCCCTACGGTGTGACAGAAGAAAGGCTCCAGCAACACTTCGCGCAGTATGGTTCAGTGGTCAGCGCACGGATCATTACAGACAAATTCAGCGGCCGATCGAAGGGCTTTGGCTTTGTGGAAATGAGCTCCGATCAGGAGGCGGAGAAAGCCACCAACGCGCTCAACGGGACGGAATTCGAAGGCCGCAACATTGTGGTAAGCGAAGCCCGCCCGCAAGCTCCTCGCGGGCCCCGACCGGGCGGCGGTGGTGGATTCGGCAGCGGCCGTCCGCCGCGACGCGAGCGCTACTGATTTTCCTCGACGAGCTGTAAAAATTGTTGTTCGTTTAGGATTTGCGCTCCGAGTTCCTGAGCTTTTTTTAGCTTTGACCCGGGGTCCGCGCCAGCCACTACATAATTTGTCGTGCGGCTCACACTGGAGGTTACTCGCCCGCCGAGGGCTTCAATCCGCTTCTGTGCCTCAGGCCGAGACATAGTGTCCAAGCCGCCGGTCAGGACAAAAGTTTTCCCGCTGAGACTTCCGGCTTTTTTCGGCTCGCTTTTAAATTCGACGCCGGCGGCGAGAAGTTTTTCGATCACGCGTCGATTGGCGTCCTGAGCAAAGAAGCGGGCAATGGTTTTGGCGACTTCCGGACCGATCTCACGTACTTCCATCAAGTCTTCCTCACTGGCCTGCTCGATTTTCCGCAAATCGCCGAAGTGGTCTGCCAAAAGTTTGGCCGTCGCCTCACCGACATGACGGATTCCCAACGCGGTCAGGCAACGCGCCAGTGTGGCATGTTTGCTGCGCGCCAGATGATCGAGAAGATTCTGTGCCGATTTTGCCGCCATACGGTCAAGCCCGGCGAGTTGATCTTTTTGCAGACCGTAGAGATCGGCAACGTCGCGAACCAGGCCCCGCTCGACCAGCTGATCGATCAGTTTCCCACCCAGTCCTTCGATGTCCATCGCGCCGCGGGAACCAAAAAACTTCAAGCTCTCTTTGAGCTGTGCCGGGCATGAAATCCCGATGCACCGGTAGGCGGCTTCGCCTTGTTCGCGGAAAACTTCCGAGCCGCAAACCGGGCAACGCTCGGGCATGACAAATTGCTTCTCATCACCGGTACGTTTTTCGGTGAGCACTTTGACGACGTAGGGTATTACGTCGCCAGCGCGTTCGACCACGACGGTATCGCCAATGCGAATGTCTTTGCGAGCGATCTCGTCCATATTGTGCAGCGAGGCGCTTTTGACCATAACACCGCCGATCGGCACGGTCTCGAGACTCGCTACGGGCGTCAGCGTGCCGGTCCGGCCGACGTTCGCTTGAATATCGAGAATGCGCGTCGTCGCCTGGCGCGGCTTGAATTTGTAAGCGATGGCCCAGCGCGGCGATCGGGCGATCTGGCCAAGGCGCTGTTGCAGCGAGGTGCTATTCACTTTGACCACCAAGCCGTCAATCTCGTAGAGCAGTTCGTCACGCCGCGCTTCCATTTCATCGCGGTAGTGAAAAATTTCCTGTACGCCACGACAGAGCCGCCCGAGCGGGACGGGTTTCAAACCCCATCGTTCGAGCCCCTCGCGAAACTCCCAATGGGTGGCAAACTGCACTCCTTCAATAATCCCGGTGCCGTGAAAAAAAATATCCAACGGACGTTTGGCCGTGATCGCCGAGTCCAGTTGTTTTAGCGAGCCAGCGGCGGCGTTTCGCGGATTGGCGAAAACCGATTGGCCCTGTTCCTCCCGATCGCGATTCATCTTCTGAAAAGCTTTGAGCGGCAGGAAAACCTCGCCGCGGATCTCCAATTTCGTCGGGATCGCCTGGCCATCGGCACGCAACGTGAGCGGAATCGAGCGGATCGTTTTGAGATTGGCCGTGATATCCTCGCCGTTGATGCCATCACCCCGGGTCGAGCCCAGGGTAAATCTGCCGTCAAGATAAACGATCTCCACCGCCAGACCATCGATCTTCGGTTCAACTGCGTAGTCGATGCTGTCGTTGTGCTTCAAAAAACGCTGAATTCTTTCCTCGAATTCCACCAGCTCTTGAGGGTCCATGGCATTGTTGAGCGACAGCATGGGCAGCGAATGTCGGACGGTGGAAAATCGTTCCAGTGGCGCTCCGCCCACTTTTTGCGTCGGCGAATCGGGTGTCACCAGCTCGGGGTGTTTACTTTCTATGTCGACCAGGCGACGAAACAAGCGATCGTACTCGGCGTCGCTGATCAGCGGATCGTCGAGAACGTGATACTGATAATTATGCTTTTCAATGTCACGCCGGAGCCGCAAAATCTCGTCTGCGGCGGCATGGGACGGTTCACTCATAGGCAGCTTTGGGATTATCTGGACGCGCCGTGATGTATCGTAAGAAAAGAACTAACATAGTCGAAACAACGAATGAAGCTTGAGACAAATTGTGCGTTGACCGCCCAAAACCGTTATGTTAACCCTTCAGGTGATGATGCGTACGGCTGCGATTTGGATGTCTATTTTGCTGCTAGTTTTAACCGGTTGCAGCACAGTAGGGCCGAACACGCAGCTTCCCGCCGATGGTTTGAGCTTGTCTCCGGAGATTCTGCCTTTTCGTCATCTGCCAAAAACTGAGATTCCCCCGGAAGCCACGGCCTTCAGTCATTTTCTGATAGCGAACGCGCTGCTGGGCGACGGTGAGTTCGATAACGCCATAAAGCAAATGGAAGCCGCGGTTCAGGCTGAACCGAATGACGCGTTCCTGCATTTTCGTTTAGCCTCTCTCTACGTCAAAAGGGGCGATATGCATAAAGCGCTGCCGGAAGCTGAAACCGCGGCGCGCCTCGATCCAAAAAGCGTCGATGTCCATATGCTCCTAGCCGGGCTCTACTCTTCGCTGGGCGAGAACCCGAAAGGTATCGCCGAATATAGTGAAGCTCTGAAGCTCGAGCCCAACAATCAGGAGGCACTGCTCTATTTGGGTGCGCTCTACCTGCAGATCGACGACTTGCCGCGAGCGATGGAAAAACTGGAACAATTGCTCAAAGCGGAACCCAATTCGATGTTGGGCCATTACTATCTCGGCCGGGTGCGCGCCAAAAGCAAGCTTTACCTCGCTGCGGAGCAGAGCTACCGCAAAGCGCTGGAGCTCAATCCCAAATCGGAAGCGGTGTTGCTGGACCTCGCGCTGGTCTATGAGCTGCAAGGCAAGACCGAAGATGCGATCCAAAGCTATCAACGGCTGTTGCAGGTGAACGCGCAAAATGTTTGGGCGCGGCGTCGGCTCGGCGAGCTCTATGTCGGTCAGAACAAGCTCGATGAAGCGTTGCGGCAGTTCGAGAGTTTGCAAACGAGCGAAGTCGACCCGCGCGAGACGCGGATCAAGATCGGTCTGATCTCATTTGAAAAGGGAGATTTCGAGCGCGCGGCAACGGAGTTCAACCTGGTTCTGGCAGGCGACCCGGACAATGATCGCGCGCGGTATTATCTTGGCGCGACGTACGTCGAGATGAAGGCGGATGCAAAGGCGCTGGAATCCTTCGAACGGGTCTCGGAGAAAAGCGAGCTCTTTCTCGATTCGCGTTTACAAGTCGCCTACCTCTATGATCGTCAGGAGCAAACTCCGAAGGCGATCGAAGTGCTGCAAGGAGTAGTGCAAAAGGGCAACGACCGAAAGGAAATCTATGCGTTTCTGAGCTCGCTTTACAGAAAGACAAAGCAGTATCCGAAGGCGATTCAGGCGATGGAGCGGGTCGTCAGCCTGGATCCGAAGAACGATGAAGCGCATTTTCAGCTCGGCGCGCTCTACGACGAGAATAAAAACAAGGAAAAATCCGTCGCGAATATGAAAAAAGCCATTGAGCTCAACCCCAAGAATGCCGCGGCGCTGAATTACCTTGGCTACACGTGGGCGGAGATGGGCGTGCAGCTCGATGATGCGGAAGTTCTCATCGAGCGGGCGCTTAAGATTCAGCCGGACGATGGCTTTTACATCGACAGTTTGGGATGGGTCTATTATCAAAAGGGCGACTATCCTAAAGCGGTCGAATATCTCGAGCGCGCGGTGGAGATTACGGTGGATGATCCGACGATCATCGAGCATCTTGGGGATGCGTATGAAAAGGCCGGACGTTCCGATCGGGCTCTGGCCCGGTATCGCGAAGCGCTCAAACTCACCAAGGAAACCGATCAAAACAAACGGCTTCGTGACAAGATTCAGCGCCTGGATAAAAAGATCTGATCGTGCGATTCCCGAGCCGTTTCACCAGATGCGCAAAACTGGTCAAAGCCTCAATTCTTGCCACTGCTCTCGGACTCGCCGGCTGTGCCACAGTAACTCCTCCGCCCAAGCCCAAACTGCCCGCGCCCGAGTGGGAACGAAGCAAGCTGATTGACTCGATGTCTCAGCGCGTTGAACAGTTTCGTTCGATAAAGGGGTTGGCACAGGTCGATTACACGGGACCTGACGGCAAACACGGCTTTCAAGAAGCCGTACTGGTGCAGCGACCGGATCGACTGCGTCTCGAAACGCTGAGCCTTTTGGGGGCGATCCTGATCGTTACGGCTAACAGCAAGGAACTCGTTGGCTATCACCCGCGCGAGGGTGTTTTCGTGCGCGGCGATCGGACCAAGGCCAATCTAAGCCGGTATACGCAGATCCCGCTCGATCTGGAAGAAATCACGATGCTGCTGATCGGTTTGCCGCCGGTGGACCCGAACGCACCGGCGGACCAAGACGGAAACGCGCTGATTTTTT
>JBIOXP010000081.1:0-4003 GCA_044869705.1 Binatia bacterium
CTCAACCGAGGCAAACAATGAAAAAAGGTCGACCACCGAAATTTCAAGAACCCCGACGGCCCATAACGGTGACCCTGCCGGAAAGCGCTCTGGCCTTACTGGCGGCGATTGATTCTGATCGCGCCAAAGCAATCGTAAAGGCAACTAAAGCGGCACTGCCCGTCGACGCAAAGCAGCAAAAGCCGGTTGAGCTTGTCGAGGCCTTACCCGGGCTGAGCATTATTCTTGTAGGGCCTAGCCAGTACCTCCAAAAAATCAAATGGCTGCGATTGGTCGAGTTAGCGCCGCTTCGCTTCCTCTTAACCATTCCGTCGGGTACTGCTGTTGAGTCGCTGGAGCTAGCGATTATTGATCTGCTTCAGAACCTGAAATCATACGAAAACTGGGAAAGGTCTGTACTGGAAGCACTTAGAGACTTGATGCGTCGGTTACGAAGCGAAGGTAAACTCTCAAAGGCGGAACTCCTGTTCGTCGATACCAAAACAGGAGGTCGTAAACTCCTGCAGAAACGTCCAGCTCAACGGGAGATAAATCTTGCCTAGAGGCTACGATGCCAATCTCCGACAACTCTGAACCGCTTGCTCTAGAGCTGATTACAAAAATTACCAACGAACTGGCTCGGGAAGTCGGGAAGATAGCTCACGGCATCCCTCCAAGAACTTTCGCCACCCAGCTCAGGAGGTCCGTAAACTTTGCAGCCGATCCGATCAGCGGGCAACGTATGGACGATGGTCGCAATATCACGAAGCTCGAAGGCGTTTCGGTGAAGTTTTTGAATAAAGCCGCTTTCGGTTCGATGTGAATACGCCGAGGAAGGATTATTGCTCGCGGACGATCTGACGCGCTTGCTTTATCGTTTCGTAATTCCGCAACACTACGTAGCGCAAGTGACCATCCGGTGTCCGTTCTTGGAATGAGATTTGGGCAACGAGCAACGCTCGAGGTGTTTGTAGTCGTCCAAGCCATTATCCCGCCGACCGCGTGGTCATGGCAATGTTGCGGTTGATGAGCCGCAACAGGATCAATGGACTGATGGAGTTGCTGAAGATGATGGTGAAGCTCGGCAGGCAGGCCGACGTGAAGTAATTCGGAAAACCGATCAACTTTTCTTTTCTACCAGGCTGTTCGAGCCACGGGCAAACGACAGCGGATGCGTATCGCTTGGCTCGCAAGTAAAGCTCTTTTGCACGGAGCACGATACGAACGAGCTGCTCGTCATCACCGAGCGTAGCGGTTTTACATATTCTTGGGAGCATCAGCTGCTAGCGTCTGCCGGCGTGTAGTACATTAAGACTTGCCTCCAAGACAATTCCGGATAGCTGGCATTCCTAATCTCAATTTTTGTTTTAGGTAATTTCCAAAAAACTCTTTTCCACTCGTCGAAAGTGGGTGATCCGTACTTTTCCGTTAATAGTTTCTTAATTTCGGAGAACGTCCGTCCCCCTGGAGCTAGGTTGTGCGGACTCTCCAAATCAACGCGCACAAGCCTGTGGTTTTTGCGATCAAATATAAAATTTACGGTGAAGTTAGTTTCGGCAATTCTAACCTGATTTATAACCACGCTCCCGAGATCGCCTATTTGGGTTATCTCCGGATTCTTGAGCCTTTTGGCCGATGGTGCCTCTGCTTTTAACACCTCATCCTCAGTCATTCCCCAAATTGTTTTGCCGTACCCGGCGATGTTTTTCGCGTCATCATCGGCCACCAAAGCGACAGGCGCAAAGAATATCAACACTAACTGTATCGCTAGAACTGTTCTCATATGGCCGTGGTTTAATGTGTCGAGCCACGATTTGTCAATCGTTAATGATGTCTGTAAGAGGTAGGGAGCGCTCACTAATCTTATGAACGATACCATGCCTACCCCAGCCGAGCTCATAGGCACGATCGCAGAGGCGCCGCGGTTGCTTTAGCCATTGGAGTTTGCATCTCGTCCTTCGGAGCGAATACACCGTGCGCCGTTTCTCCGACAGCTCGTTAGCGGGCATTCCTTTGTGATTAGCTGCCGAAACAGAATGCAGCATGGTGGCGCGGGAATTCATGCGGGGCAGACCGCGCGGGAGCCTACATTCCATGACTGCGCGTCGGTCGCGGTCGGGGAAAAATTCTGTTTCGAGAAGATGACGTCGCACTTTGTATTCGATCTCACGTAGAGCAGACGGGGCAAAACAATGCCGGTCGAGTACAGAAAAAACAGAAAGCGGTGGGGCGTATTGGGTTTGGCAAGCAGGGATCACTTACAAAAGATTCGCATGGCTAACCAAAACGGAGGCGAAATCAGGGAGGCGGAATTCTTCACGAATTAAAGAACAACCCACGGCCCACCGAAGTACAGCCTGGAGGACATAGACTTGACGGCGGCCGGATCGAGATACACGGCACCAAAACCGAAGGATCAGCCGATACTATTCCGCTGGCACGAGTGCTCAGAGCCGAACTAGAACAGCACAAGCGCAATTATCCCGAGTCCGAATTGATCTTACCGGCAGAAGTCATCAGACCGACGGTAAACGGATTTATTCACCCCGGCGCTACTTCGAGAAAATCCTGCATCTCACGGCAAGAATCCGCTATGTCGAAGCGCATCCGGAATTAGCACCGATGCAGGTGATAAAGGCAGCCAAAAAAGAAATTTATAAGAGCGGAGTGAAACTAACCGCGAGGAGTTACGGATGTGTTCGGCACAGTAGTAATGGGCAATCTGAGAAACGCCGATACAGCACGTCGTCTATGCGCCATACATCGCTGCAGACGACGACAAAGTACATGCGGTTAGTGAAGGATCGCTTGCAGAACGCGCTTAAGTTTTTGGTCAACCCAGAACGCAAAAAGTTGGAGGCGGATTTTTGGAGGCAAGCCTGGAGCGAAATTTGCCAAAAAACTCGAAACGACATCTTAACTAAACTTGCGATTGAGGCGCTAAAAAGGCGAAGTACGAAGGAAATGTTGGTGGCGGTGGTAGGAGTCGAACCTACGACGCCGCGGATATGAGCCGCGTGCTCTGACCAACTGAGCTACACCGCCAAGGAAGTCTCTAAGCTAACGAGGGGAGGGGAAAAGATCAAGCCGCCGTCAGAGGCGCGCAGCAATACTATCCCATTTGCGTTTCACCGGGTTGCGACTCACTCGCTTCTTTCCGCGGGTAATCTGGTAAAGAACCTTCTCGTCTACCTCTAGGCATGTCAACATGTTCCCGTAAACCAATCCTGTATCCAGACCGATCTTGAACGGCAGGTGATAGAGTACTTTCGATTGTGGCGTATGACCAAACAAAATCGTGTATGGAAGGCGATGAGAGCTATAGATGAAAGCATTTCGGATCCACAGAAGCTCCTCATCGGTTTGCTGCGCTAACGGCTTATGCGGATGAATACCTGCGTGCACGCATAGAAACGTATCCATCACGTAAAAGCGATCCAGTGCATTATAAAATTTTAAATGGTCCGGCGGGATCGCGGATAATGCTTCCTGAGGGGAAACCGCTTCGGGCAAGCCGTAGCTTGTCAGTGTAGCTCTGCCGCCATTGATCAAGAACATATCGCCATGCTGACCGGCCAGGCCGAGGTAAGAGAGGAGCATGTCCTCATGATTACCTCTTAAAAAAACAAAACTAACCTCGCGCAGTTCGCTTTGGAGCGCGATCAAATAAGCTACAACTCCGGCAGAGTCAGGGCCCCGATCGATATAATCCCCCAGAAAAATCAGCGAATCGCCTGAGCGAAGCGGCAAGGCTGCGACTAAGCGACGCAGCTCGTCGACACATCCATGAATATCACCAATGACGTAGCGGCTCATAGTCCGATCCTAAGCTACTCGTTTGCATGCTGCAATGCATAGAGACGGCTGGCAAAGGTTGAGCTTGCCTTGTATGATCGCCTTTAATGAAGCTGCGTGAGATCTATTCCAGTTATCTGCTCGTTTGCGGCGTCGTTTGCCTCGTTCTCGGCATCGGCAACTGGACCGTTGGCCTGATCGAAACATCGAAATACCAAGCCCTTTTGTA
>JBIOXP010000082.1:0-5210 GCA_044869705.1 Binatia bacterium
CCTCTTTATTACTATCGGGCCCGTCACTTAATCTGGCCAACTGGCCGAATCCGCCACCGCCTCCGCGTTGCTGCGCAGCCACGTGGAGAAAGGCGCTCCAGCCTCCGCTCGCAAACGCGTCCCGCAGCAACTTTGCCTTATCCGGCATGCCCAGGAGTTCGAGTCCCTTCGCGCTTTCTTCGACCGCGCCGGCATAGTTTCCGGTCCACACGTAAACTCGAGCGAGAAAATTGTGCGCCCAGTCAAAAGTCGGATCCATCTCTTGCATTCGCTTGAACTGCTGAATCGCTTCCTCGCGTCTGCCCGAGACCGCGAGACAGACGGCCTTATAAAAATTGATGCCGTTCGAGGTCGGATCAAGTTGCAGCGCGCGCTGGATCTCGGCCATCGATTCATCGTAACGGCCTAACATCATCAGTCGCGCGCCGTTCCACGCATAGGCTTGCGGATAATTTGGATTAAGTTGCTGCGCGCGTTTTAACTCGCGTTCAGACGCAGCCCAATCATAGAAGCACATATATTGATACCCGAGGGACGCATGCGCTTCGGCAAGATTGTCGTCGATCTCGAGCGCCCGGCGAATATATTCCTTCTTCGTCGGGCGGTCCTCGTCTTCAAAGGAGTCTGCCAGGCCAACCCATCCCAGCGCGAAATTGGGATCCTTGTCGACGGCCTGTTTGAAGTAGCCTTCTGCTTTTTGCACTTCGCTGATGCTGCGCTTGTTCCAATAGAAACGTCCCTGCAAGTAGAGCTTATAAACCTCCGGATCGACCGTGTAGTTTTTGGCGAGTTTCTGTTGGTCCGCCAGGGTCAGCTTCAGCCTGAGCTGGTTGGATACATCGCGGGCAATGTCGTTCTGGAGCGATATCAGGTCGGACGCCTTCCGCAGATATTGATCTGTCCAGATCACGTTCTCGTTCTCAGCGTTCGTAAGCTCCAGATCCAGAGTCAACTGGTCGCCGCGCTGAATCACCCGGCCGCTCAAGACCGCCTGAACGCCAAGCTCTTTTCCAATCGTTCTCGAGTCAGCGTTCCGACCTTTATAGCGAAACACCGATGAGCGCGACTTGACGTTTAGGTTTGGTAACTGCGAGAGGCTGCGGATTAATGTCTCGGTCATTCCGTCAGAGAGGTAATCAACCTCCGCATTGCCGCTTTGATTGACGAAGGGCATGACGGCGATCGAGTCAATTGTTGTTCGGGAACTTCGTGACCGGTAATAAATAACGATGGCGGCGGCAACCGCGGCGACAATCGCAGTTAAGATCACTGCGATTGCTTTCTTATTGAGCCGGGTTTTCGTGGTAATGCTGAGGCCGGTGTAGGCGCTCGGCAAAGTCTGCGGTCGAAGTACCGTCGTAGGTGCGGTGGCGCGATCTAAGTTGGCGTCCGTCCCGTCCGGCAGTTCGCCGGTTTGAATCCCACTCGATCCTGCCGAGCTAAGTTGAACAGTCCCTGCCTCGCTGTCGATGGCGGATGAATCGTTGACCAAAGTCGCACCATCCCCGCGACAGAACTTCAGCGCTTCGTCAGTCTCAACGCGATTACATTGGGGGCAGCGTTTCATTTTGGAGTGCTGCGGCTTGACGCAGCTTTTGCCCTGAATATTCGACCTATGACTATCAACGGTACCGTCGCCAACTGAAGGAAAGCGGCGTCAAGCCGCCGCACTCCAAAACTACTGCGGCAGGCCAAGTCGTCACCCCGTCAAAGAATTCCATGGCGATGAAGTGCGTGCCCTCGTGCTCGCCAATCTCGTGAATCGTCGCGATGTTCGGATGGTTGAGTGCGGCGGCGGCTTGCGCTTCCTGTTCAAAGCGGCGCATCCGATCTTTACTGGCCGACAGGTCGCCGGGCAGAATTTTGAGAGCGATGTTTCGATGCAATCTGGTGTCTTCAGCCAGATAAACTTCACCCATCCCGCCGGCGCCAAGCTTTGAGCGGATTTCGTAGCGGCCGAGTTTTGTGCCGGAAGCGAGAGTCATTTCTTCAACAGCGCGGTCCAATTCAAGATCACCGTCGGCGGCGCTGCTTTTGTGTCGCCGATGAGCGTGCCGATTAAGAATCTTTGACCGTCGGGCGAGACGTCGTATTCGTGATAAATGGCTCCCTCTCTCGCCAGTGTTCGAGTCTTGAAAAGCGGCTTCGGCGCGTCGAATTGAAATTCCTTACCGCCGGTCTTCACTGACGAGGCCATCATCTGCCCATCCGGGGCTACGAAAAAGAGTTCGCTGCCGTCGCGCCGCCAGAGGGGCAGTTTACCGCCGGTGGTCGAGATAACTTTTTTGTCCGAACCTAGTTTGCCGTCAGCCGAAAATGATTGAACATAGATCTGGTAGGTACCCGTATCGTCCGCCGAGTAGGCCAGCCAGCGTCCGTCTGGCGAAAGCTGCGGGTTCTGCTCATCGAACGGAGAACTCGACAACGGATATTCTTGCCGGTCACCAAACATCGGCAGCACCCACAGATCCATGCGCGTCTTGACACCGCGCTGCATGAAAATAATGAAACGGCCATCGGACGACCACGCTGCCGGAAAGACGGTTCGGGGCAGGAGAGCCTCGGCATCACCGGAGCCGTTGGCAGCTTTCACTGAAATGCCGTTGCCGCTGTTGTACAAGACGCGGCTGCCGTCCGGTGACCAGACCGGCATCTGACTGAAGGTCGAAGTTATTCGCAGGCCGGTGCCCTTTTCGAGATCGACGACCCAAATATTTGAGTCTGCCCCGAGCGGGCTCATTGCCCTTCTCTCGACCAGTCGTTTCCCGTCAGGTGAAAGCATTGGGCTTTGCCCAACATTCACCCTCATCGGCTCGTCCACCACTCCGATCTGTTTGCCAGCGCGGTCGTACCAGACGAGTTGATAATCCCGCTCCCACTGTCCTTGCCAAACCAAAACGCCGTTCTGCGAGACGGAGAAGCGCCGAGTACCCGGTGGGTTTTTCACGCCGGTAATGATGGGGATCGGCTCACCGCTGAGCGCGAGTTTACCGGCATCGAATGCCTGAGCGACGAGCGAGTCGTTGCGTACCATAATCAAGTAACCTTGCGCTGAATAAACAAATGGCGAAGGACTGACCGTGATCTGTTTGATTTCGGGCGAATCGAGCGAGCCCGCACAGATGCCGTTCCTCTGACAACCGAAAAGGAAATGACGATCGTCGGGCAGAAAGAACAGATGCCGAGGCTCTGATAAGCCCTCGATCTTAGTCGGCACCGTCTGGGGCTCGCCGCCCTGCGCCGGGACCTGCACGTACGATCTGCCGTAATCGGGCGTGAAGAGGATCACGCCGCCTTTACCCCACGTTCCTGCGACCAATCGAGCAGCATCGCAAAGCACTTGCCCACTGCCGCCTGACAGATCCGAACGTTTGAGCTTTCCATTCGAGCCATAGGCGATCGAGCGGCTGTCCGGCGACCAGAAGGGCTCCAGCGGATTGTCGGAGCCTGGCAAAACCTTCGCCTCTGTCTCATCGAGCGTGCGAACGTAAAGCATGTTCTTGCCGTCCGGAGTGGTCGCGGAAAATGCGATCTTGCGTCCGTCCGGCGAGATCACAACCGAGTCCGGCTGCGCATCGTTAAAGGCCAATTCGGAGGGCGGAGTGAAAGAAAGCTTCGTCACGTGTGTGTCTGAAGTGGACCGATTGAGGTACGGCAGGCCCAAAGTTACGAGCAAACCAAGGAGCAAAACGGCTGCGACGATCCAGGCGATCCGCGCGTTAGTGAGCCAGCGCGCCAGACCCGTTGCTGGTTCCGTTTCGGTAGTTACGAACCCAGGCATCATCGCCGTTTGGCCGGAACTGATCGCGCTGCCCGAAAGACTTTCGATCGCAAACGCCAGATCGCGCGCTGAATGAAAACGTTCGCTCGGATTCTTTTCGAGACAATGACGCACGACGCGTTCGAGCGCCGGCGAGACTGTCTTGTTTGTCTCAGAAAGATCGGGTGGGTCTTCGCGCAGGATCGCGCTCATGGTTTCGGCCATCGAGTCGCCACGAAACGCACGCTTGCCGGAAAGCATCTCGTAGAGGATCGCGCCGAAAGAAAAGATGTCCGAACGATGATCGACGTGCTGACCCTTCAACTGCTCGGGCGACATGTAGCCCATCGTGCCCATCACCGTGCCTGGATCAGTGTTGACCTTTCTCGTCGGCACTTCAGTTTGTGGTTGAGTTCCATCAGAGGGCGCCGTGAGTTTCGCGATGCCGAAATCGAGGATCTTCACGCGCCCATCATCAGTAATGAAAATGTTATCGGGTTTGATATCGCGATGGACGATGCCTTTCTCGTGAGCGGCCGCCAGGCCCTTGACGATCTGCGAGGCGTAATCGATTGCTTTCCGTTGCGGCAAGGCGCCGCCAGCCATGCGCTCGCGCAGCGTTTCACCTTCCAGCAATTCCGAGACAATGTACGGCGCCCCGGCGTTTGTGCCGATGTGATAGATGCTGAGGATGTTCGGATGATTGAGAGCGCCGGCCGCCTGGGCTTCCTGCTCGAACCTATTCAAACGATCGGCATTTTCCGAGAGTGAAGCCGGCAGGACCTTGATCGCCACGTCGCGCCCGAGCTTCGGATCGCGCGCGCGCCAGACCTCGCCCATGCCGCCTTCGCCGATCTTCGAGACAATCGTGTACTGGGCGATTGTCGTGTTAGGGGAAATTGTTTCGCTCACGCTGCTGTAACCAAGGGGTCCGCAGATTACGCGAAATATAACCTGCCAGGAAAACTTGCGAATTCTACAGGGAATGAGGGCAATGGGCTAGAGGATTTCGGAGGTCAGAGGCCAAAAACAATATCGCGGGTAGTGTCTGATAGTTGTGTTGCCGGGGCGTTAGCCCGACCGTCAGGGAGGGCTCAGCATTGAATTGCCGAAGTGAGCCCTCGCTAACGGTCGGGCTAGTGCCCCGCTCTGTAGCAACAGAGCTTTCAGATACAACGGACCTCCCGAGTCAATCGACTTGGATCGCGAGTCAATCGACTTGGATCGCGAGTCAACTGAACAAGGGCTTTACTGCAAAAGTCGGCGAAGCCGACGAATGAGAGTAGCCCAGGAACCAAGGCAGTAATGGAACCGAGTCCGCGCAGCGGACGACTGAAGGAATTTCTTCATGCCTATGGTTTTCAGCCGTCCGCGAAGCGGACTGCGAATTCACCTGCCCCTGTCCCAGCGCTAAAGCGCTGGGCTATTGGCATTCAGTCCGCTTCGCGGA
>JBIOXP010000083.1:0-4189 GCA_044869705.1 Binatia bacterium
AGGCGAAGTCCTCGTCCTCGCCATACATCGGCCCGCGGATCCCGACCTGGACGTAGGCGGCGGGATCGATGATCTTCTCCTCGCCCGATTGTTGCTGAGGTGTGACGGCTTTGAAATATTTTCCGGGAGGATGAAAGGCGCGCGATTTAAATCGATTCGCGATCAGTACGGCAATCTCGTCCCGATGTTTTTTTCCAGCGCGCTCTGGCAGATCGCGTTCGCCATGGCGATGTCTTGATTGACGAGACCAATAGCGCGAATGAAGATACGTTCTTTGTCGGACTCGCGGCCCGATTTTTTGCCGGAGAGCAATTCCGGCAACTCGGCGTACAGATCTTTTTCGCTCAGGAACTTTTCCTTCAGCAGTCGCTGCATGTCCGATTTGTTTTTGCAGTGGAGCCAGCTGTCGACGACGAACTTATCGCTCTTTTTGTAAACGTCGCTTTCCATCTCCTGATTTTTGCCGATGGAATAGACCGTTATTCCGGCACCGAGCCAGCTATCTTTCACGAATGGTGTGGACGTGGTCGTCGCCGAGACGACGAGATCGGCGCCTTTGAGCGCCTCTTCTGTCGAATCGGCAGGAACGACATTCAGGGAATACTGCTTGCTGATTTCCTTGGCATAGTTTCGGCGCGATTCCGGTGTGCGCGAGGTAACGCGAATTTCTTTCAGCCGAAATGCTTGTGCCATGACCGGCACAGCGGCGCGAGCGGTATCACCGGCGCCGAGCATCGCCATGACCGCCGAGTCTTTGCGCGCGAGCAGGCGCATGGCGACGGTGGCGGCCGCCGCGGTGCGCACGGCATGGCACCAGTCTTCGTCCATGATCGCGCGGATCTCGCCGCCGTCGCGATCGCTGAGAATTAAAATTCTTCTGGGTCCGCGCGGTGCACGCGACGCATCGCGGCTCCCCCCGGCGGCTTTGATTGAGCGAATACGAAAGCCGACGACGGGTTCAGTGGCGAGAGCGCAGCCGGTGACCCAGGACTGCCAACCGCTCTCGGGTTTGATCGCGAGATCTTCCGGCGTCGACCAGGTCACGCGGCCTTCACTATGATCGCGCAGCGCCTGTTCGGTGATTTCAATGGCCCGGCCGAGATCGAGGACAGTTTTTACGTCATCGTTGGAGAGGTAAAGAATGCCTTGCTGATCCATGGCTCTCTGGTCGCTCTACACATTCGTTACCATGCCCTCCGGAGAGGGCGGGTGAGGGTTTGATCTCGTGAAAAGAGCCCTCACCTCTGTCCTCTCCCGGTGGGAGAGGATGGAACCTACACTGCTCGGTCGATTAGTCTTAATCAATCACGTCTAATGTACGGCAGCCGGTGGTTAGAAATTGCTGCCCTTTGTCGGTGATCAGGATATCTTCTTCCAGGTGAACCGCGCTCTTGGCGGAGCGGACTTTCGGCTCCAATGCGAGCACCATTCCCGGGCGATAAAGCTCGGTCTCGACTTCGTTGAGCGACGGCGGCTCTGCGCGCGACATGCCGATGCCGTGCCCGATGCGTTTCGGGCTCTCGACAGCTTCGTAGCCGCGTTTGACCAATTCGCGGTTGGCAACCCGGGAAACTTCCGCGAGCGGCGTACCCGGCCGCATTGACTCGAAACAAAGGTCGATCACATCGCAGGCAGTTTCGTGATCTTTTTTGTGTTCTTCCGTCGGTGCGCCGAAGATCGCCATGCGCGTGACGTCGCCATAATAGCCTTCATAACAGGCGCCAAAGTCGGCGATCATGCGGTCGCCTTTGTTGTAGCGCCGCTCGTCATACCGCGTGGAAGCATTGAGCATCAGGAAACCGGGATGGCGCGGATGTGCGCCTTCCTCGATCATCGAGATGTAAAGCCGATCTGCGACTTCGCGGCGGGTCATGCCGGTTTTCAATTGCGGCAAGCAGCGATCGTACGCTTTGACCGAAATGTCGCAGGCTCGGCGCATGAAATCGATTTCCCGCGGACTCTTGAGCATGCGCATTTCAGTCAACGCCATGGTGCCGTCTTTGATCTCGGCCTTGGGCAAGGCTTCGGTGAGGCGCGTCAGATAATTTACCGGAAATCCCAAACGCTGGTCGTCGCCGAGCTCGAAACCGATTTTGCCTTCGCCAAGCCCCATTTCTTTGATGCAGCCGGCGATCATTTCCTCGGGAAACGGCACATCGGTGTAGGCTCGGACTTCGCCGACCCACGGCAAAGCCTTGGCTTTCGCTTTGTCATTGCCGTAGACGAGCAGCAGCGGTTTGCCGGTTTTCGGTAAGATCAGGATTTGCGGCCGCTGAATGTGATCGAGTTGATAGCTGATCAGGCCGCTAAAGTACCAGTAATTATTTTTTTCGGAGACCAGTAGAGCGTCGATGCGGTCGCGCTGCATCAGCGCCTGAGCGCGTTGGTAGCGGGCCAGGTACTCTTCCTCGGGAAACGGCGCTTCGGTGGCCATCGTGATCTCCTTGTTTAAGGTTAATCAACTCGCGAGCGCTTTTCTTCCTTCCGTACGGCTGAGTTTGTTCACATAATCCAGTGCTTCGGCGAGCTGAACCACGCTCGCATATTTCGCATTCATCTCGAAGAGGTTGACTAGGTGCGAGGTGCGCGCCCGATCGAAAACACACTCCTCGACGACGAACACCGGATAGCCGAAAGAGTAGCCGTCGAGCACGGTGCCGCGCACGCAGCCGCACGTGCTGGTGCCGGCGACCAGCAGGCAATCGATATTCTTGCGCACGAGATAGGTGATCAGATGCGTGCCGAAGAAGGCGCTGGCGCGCGCCTTGCGGACGATGAATTCATTATCGCGGGGCTTGATCATCTCGGGAAACTCGATCGCGAGTTTCTCGAAATCGGTTTTGTCGACACCTCGCTTGGTGGCATTGCCGAAGGCCGCTTTGAAATCCGGATCGCTGGTGGAATAAATCACCGGGACGTTCGCGTCTCGGCAGGCATGGAGAAGCTCTTTGATTTTCGGCAAGGCATCCCATGCGACCTGGCCGCAGCTGGTGGGAAATTCGTCAATGGCGTCCATAACCGGCATCGGTTTGGTGCCGGTAAATCCGGTGATGACGTCGATAATCAAGAGCGCCGGATTGACGCCGTATTTTTCCTTACCTTTGTAGCCGGCTTTCTCGTAAATTTTTCTTTCCGCTTCCGGAACGAATGCTTCCCATTCTCGCATGATCTTTCTCCTGGTGGTTTCTCGAGCGAGCGAACCGATGACTCGCTACATGCCCATAATATTGTAGCCGGCGTCGACGTGCAGAATTTCACCGGTGACGGCGCTGCCCCAATCGCTGCAGAGATAGAGCGCGGTTTTGCCGACTTCTTCGGCATCGATATTGCGCTTGAGCGGCGCGCGCTCCGCCACGTGATGGAGCATCGTCTTGAAATCGGAAATACCCGCCGCCGCCAAGGTTCGAATCGGTCCGGCAGAAATCGCGTTGACGCGAATGCCCTTCGGTCCGAGATCGTGCGCAAGATAACGCACGCTGGCTTCCAACGCGGCTTTAGCAACTCCCATGACGTTGTAATTCGGAACGACTCTTTCCGATCCCATGTAAGTCAACGTCACGATCGCGCCGCCTCTTTCTTCCATCAAAGGCGCGGCGCGCTGCGCGAGGGCGATCAGAGAATAGGCGCTCACGTCCATGGCCAGATGAAATCCGGCGCGGCTGGTTTGGACGTAGGGATTCGCCAGGTCTTCTTTATTGGCGAACGCGATGGCGTGGATCAATATATCGAGTCCGCCCCAGGTTTCTCGTAGGTCGGCAAATACCTTTTCGACCTCCTCGTCCTTGGTCACATCGCAGGGCACAATGATCTTCGAACCGACGCCTTCGGCCAAAGGGCGCACCCGCTTCTCCAGCACTTCTCCCGCATACGTGAACGCCAATTCGGCGCCTTGCGCGTGAAACGCCTCGGCAATTGCCCAGGCGATGCTGCGATCGTTCGCAACGCCGAAGATCGCCGCTTTTTTCCGCTCGAGTAGTTTCATGAAACGACCCTCAGCGACTCTCAGGTCAAATTTTATAGTCCGTTCAGTTTGGGAAGGATCTCTCACCTCGTTCGAGATGACAAATCACTTATTTTGTCATTTTAAGCGAAAGCGAGAAATCTTTCTCGACTTAAGCGGGATTAAAACTGAAGCACTTTTAAATCATTTAACTTTCTTGTTTTTGGGCTTTTCCATCAGTCCGCGTCG
>JBIOXP010000084.1:0-17480 GCA_044869705.1 Binatia bacterium
GGGACCGCGTGATGGCGGTGAATGTAAAAGGCTTATGGCACTGCGTCAAAGCGGTTTACCCAGCGATGAAACAGCAGGGCAAAGGCAAGATCATCAATATTTCGTCCGGAACCGTGCTCGGCGGCTCGCCTTATTTTCTCCACTATGTCTCATCGAAAGGCGCGGTGATCGGATTCACGCGAGCCTTAGCGCGCGAAGTGGGCGACGATAATATTTGCGTCAATTCCATTATGCCCGGCTTGACCATTTCCAGCGCCAATCAGGAAGGCGTCATGACGGCCGAGCAATTGGCGGATCGAAGGAAGCGGCGCGCCTTTCACCGCGATCAATATCCGGCGGATCTGGTCGGGACGGTTATTTTTCTCGCATCGGATGACAGCGATTTCATGACCGGCCAGTCGATCAGCGTCGATGGCGGCATGAACATGCACTGATGTGATGAAGCGCCTAGTGGAAAACCAAACTGGTAAAGGTGACAGCAGAACCGGTCTCTGGAGTGAATGCCTGGCTGTATTTGAGTTGAGTACCGCACCTGCCGTCGAGCAGATGAATCAAGGAATAGAGCGGCGAGAACCCGCAGATCCGGCGGCGATCCTGATCCTTCGCAATCTCGTTAAAAAATCCCGGCGCATCGAGAGCCATGAGTCGCTCGACCAACAACAGGTCTTCGCTCTCTACCCATTTAAGTAAGTCTTCCGTGATGGGCTGGCGATCGCCGAATTGCCTGCCCACGTGCGCGAGATCGACGCCGGCAATTAAGCACAATTCCCGACGCTCCGCGCTGATAAGCTCGCGCAACGCAGTCAAAAAATTTCCCACCATCGGGGTTTCCTCCGGGAGCGTTCCCTCGAGCACTGCGGAATGGAATGAGGAAACCAAAATCGGCACGATCTTGAACGCTCGTTCCGGCTCGCCTGCCAGCGCCGCACGCTGCTGCGCGACATATTTGAGAAACAAAACCTGAAATTCCAATGAGTGCTCGCCCCGGTGTAAATATTCGTCGGTGAAAAAATCTTCCGCGCACTTCGCTTGTAATCGCTGCACGAAATCGCGGTCGGTCTCAACGGTGCCGAGCGGCGTCTCGAAATCCTTCGCCGTCAGAACATAGGGCATGTGCCCGCTGCAATGGGACGTGCCAAGCAGGATATAGAGATCGCTGCCAGCGCTCTCGATCAGCGTCTTGTATGCCCATGCGTAGGCCGGGCCGCCGCGGTGAAAATCGATGTGCGGCGCCACAATGGCGCTGGGCGTTCGCGCCGAATTTCGTGCCAGCGGCAAACCGGGTCCCTCGGGTGGAGCAAAATAGCCCTCTAGCTGCGTTTTCAGCTCGGTCGGAACGGCTTTGTAAACGCCGCCTACATGAGCCGCCGCTCGTGTCGTTTGGCGGCGGAATTCCAGCATCACCGTATTTTGATGCTGGCGAAATCTTGGGCTATCGAGATAGTAATGCTCATCCAGCATGGCGACAAAACTCGCCAGCTCTTCGCTCATCAATAACGACCCGAACTGTTTACTGTAAGCTTCCTGAATATCGGTGAAGGAATGATGCCCGTCGAATTGCGCCAGCACAAAATAGCCTGCCGGTGCAATTCCCAGCGGGGTGGCAAAATTCGCCGGATCCTTGAGGTAAATCAGTGTTTTCCCGTCCTGCTGCTGAACGGGAAATGCCTCGATCGGCCGCAGCCGGGGTTTTTCAACCATTCGAAGAGCGGCGTTTACTGGACGCGAGCTGACACTATCAAGATGGCTGGCGGAAACTCAAACGATCCCGAGCCGCTGCTTCGCCTCTTCGTTGATCATGCTCGGATTCCATGGTGGATCCCAGACGAGATCGACGCTTGCGTCTTCTACGCCTTCCAACGCCATGATCCTTTGCTTTGCGTCTGCCGCAATCATCGTTCCCATCCCGCAGCCCGGTGCGGTCAGGGTCATTTTCACGCCGACCTTACCGCCATCGATCTCGACGTCGTACACCAAACCGAGATCGACAATGTTGACCGGAATTTCCGGATCGTAGCATTCCTGCAAAGCTTCGTAGACCTGTTCTTTGGTAACCATCAATTTATGCTCCTGGCGAGATCTCTAGCTTGATACAATTTTCAAACCTTGAACTCTCTTCGCCTGTTCCGAGGCAATCGACAATTGACCGGCAAGCTTCGCCGCAATCGCGAGAAAGCTTCGGCTGACTTCGCTGGTCGGGTCCTGAACTAAGCTCGGCACGCCTTTATCGCCGCCTTCGCGCAAAGATGGCGTGATCGGGATTTCTCCTAAGTAGGGAATATTGAATCGCTCAGCCGCGCGCTGGGCACCGCCGCGTGAAAAAATTTCATGCTTTTTGCCGCAGCCGTCGCAGACAAAGTAACTCATATTTTCGACGATGCCGACAATCGGGATCATCACTTTATCGAACATCGATTTGGCGCGCACGACATCCGCGAGCGCGACCGCCTGGGGTGTCGCGACTAGCAACGCGCCGCTGACTTTGAGCTGCTGCGAAAACGTAATCTGCACATCGCCGGTGCCGGGCGGCATGTCGACCACCAGATAATCCAAATCTCCCCAGTGCACATCGGCCATGAGTTGATGAAGCGCTTTCCCGAGCATCGGCCCACGCCAGATCACGGCTTGCTCTGAATCGAGGAAAAAGCCGATAGACATTACCGGCAAGCCATGCGCCAGCGCTGGCTCGATTTTTCGAACCCCGTTGACGTCGATCTGCCTGGGCTCGCCGCGCACACCCATGATAATCGGCACAGACGGACCGTAAATATCCGCATCGAGCAATCCCGCTGCGGCGCCGTGCATCTTCAAAGCCACAGCCAGATTCGCTGCCACAGTCGATTTGCCCACGCCACCTTTGCCCGCCGCGACTAAAACTACATTCTTGACCGTCGGCAGTAGATCGGTTTGACCGCCGCCGGCCTTGCTGCCGCGCACCTGAGCGCCGAAGTTGATTTTCACTGCGTCGATTCCGGCAATTCGGCTCAGCGCTTTCTTGCAATCCGCGTCGATGGTTTCACGCAGCGGACACGCGGGTGTGGTAAGCTCGACGGTGAAGCTTACCTGTCCGTCGTTGACGGCCAAATCTTTCACCATGCCGAGGCTGACGATGTCGCGATGCAACTCTGGATCTTGTACTTGGCGCAGCGCTTCAAAAACGCGTTCTTCAGTCACTCGTTCCACAAAAATACCTCTAAAAAAACTTTAGACTTATAAGGTCCACGATGTCAACAGCGCCACTGGCGCGCTGTTAACCTCGTTCGCTAGCGAGCGTCTAACTGATACGTAGCGTGCTTGCCGTGTCGCGCCAAATCTTACCTTGCTGGGTTGGAAGCCTTTTGTTAAACTCCGGCCATTCTCTTTTTTGTCCAGTTCGACAGTGTCGGGAGGCACGATGAAGCAAGCAATTGGCGCTATCGGCAGCATCTGTTTGCTCGCTTTCACAGCGCTCGGCTGTGCCGGCGGTAGTCTCAGTACGCGTGAAAAAGGCGCCGGCATTGGCGCGCTTGGCGGGGCTGCCGCAGGTGGAATTACTGGCGCGGCTGTTGGACATCCGGGCGCTGGAGCGGCGATTGGCGGAGCCCTTGGATTAGGCACCGGCCTGCTCGTGGGCGATCAACTGCAAGGGCAGGAAAACCGGCAAGCGGATCAGCAACGGCAGATAGACGCCAATCAAGCCGAGATCCAGCGCCAGCGCAAAGATATTGAAAAATTGCGGCGTCAAGGCGAATACTAGTCGTTTTGTTGATCGGCCAAGCAGCAGAACCGATGACAAAACGGAGGAGGCTTCATGAAGCGATGGACTCAGATCTCGAGCATAATGCTTTTACTGACGGCAATGGTCATCGGGTCCGGTTGTGCCGGCGGCGAAATTACCACCCGTGAAAAGGGCGCCGGCATCGGAGCCCTGGGCGGAGCTGCGGCGGGTGGAATCATTGGCGCGGCTGTCGGCCATCCCGGTGCCGGAGCCGCCATCGGCGGAGCCCTTGGTTTAGGCACCGGCGCTCTGGTCGGCGATCAACTGCAAGGGCAGGAAAACAAGCAAAAAGAGCAGCAGCGCGCGATTGACGAACAGCGCGCCGAAATTGAAAAGAACCGCGGCCTAATCGAAGAGCTGAAAAAGAGAAACATCGAGGCACGGGAAACCAGCCGCGGGGTGGCAGTGAATTTGCCGAATGTAAATTTCGAATTCGACAGCGCCGATCTGACTCGCGACGGCAGAAACAAAGTGAATCAGATCGCCGACATTATTAAGCGCGACGCCCCCAACCGGCGCATCACCGTTGAAGGCCATGCGAGTCGAGAGAGCGCCGCACAGGAAGCTTATAATCAGCGTCTTTCTGAAAGACGAGCCAACACGGTCGCCGATGCTCTGGAACGCGATGGTGTCAATGGCAGAAACGTGACAGCCCAAGGCCTCGGCACCCGGGCGCCTATCGCGTCGAATGATACGGAGAGCGGACGTCAACAAAACCGGCGCGTGGAAGTCATTATCGAGAATTAACGCGTGCTGAATCGGGGCTCGGTGCCGTTCAGCAGCCGCTGAATATTCGCATAATGGCGGAGCACGATCATGATCGCGATCAGAGCGGCCATCATGATGTATGTCGGAGAATAATAGAAAAGCCACAATAACAGCGGCGCCGCTACTGCGCTGATTATCGAGCTCAACGAAACGATCCGAGTCACAAAGGCGAGGGCGGCGAATATCACTAGCAAGATGGTCGTTGCGAGAGGCGCCACACCGAGCAATACGCCAAACCCGGTCGCCACACCCTTGCCGCCCTTGAATTTGAGAAAAATTGGATAGACATGGCCAAGAAACGCGGCGATGCCGACCAGCGCAACCGTCGGATCACTTAAGCCGATTTGCTGCGCAAGCAAAATCGGAATGAGTCCCTTCGCGGTATCGGCTACGAGCGTCAGCAAGCCGACTTTTTTGCCGAGCAGGCGAGCGACGTTAGTGGCGCCGATATTGCCGCTGCCCGCTTTTCTGACATCCAGCCCAGATAAGTTTCCGATGATTAATCCGCTGGGCACTGACCCGAGCAGATACGAAAAGATCACAAGCAGCGCTTCCATTTACCTACTAAGGCCGTGCAGCTTTACAGTGTTATTGTTTGCCGACGGAAATAACCGGCCGAAAACATCAATGGCCAGGAATCAGTCGCGCCGCTGCCACGTCGGCCGAATTTAGCATAGTCAGAAAAACTCGCAAAAGAATTTAGCGCGGAGCCGAACGGGTTGGTAAAAAAAAGCCCCGCGCGGCACGTTCACCGGACGGGGCCTCACTACGCAAAATGTTTTAGCTCTAAGCCGGTCGCTTGTAGAAATCGGGATTCATTCGGCTCGTGGTGCCGGACTTCGCCAATTCGTCCTCGAACATTTTTCGGATCCAGGGCGCTTCGTCGTAGTACTCGATTTGATTGCCGCCTGCTTTGACGTCCTTATCCACTTTGGTAATGTCCCCGAAACCCTCGCCGAGACTATACTTGATTCCGCCAAGGCGCGGTGGAAGATAACGAGCGCCCGTCGCGCCCGTATTGAAGTGCTGGTGGAACATCATCGCTGGCGGGGTAAAGACGCTCCCATCCTGCCAGTCATAACGTTTCGGCTCCTCGCCTTCTCTCCAAAATAGCGAAAATCCTTTACCTTTGATGATAATCACGTTGAAGCCCGGTCCATGGCGGTGCGCTTTCTTGTAAGTGCCCACCGGAAACTCCGAAATGTGCGCGGCCATCGAGCCGTTCGCCAACTCGAGCATTACGTTTTTCCCCGCGGCGCCACGCTCCTTCCAATCTTCCAGAGCGAAGCTGCGCGCATCGGCGATAAAGTTCGTGTCCCAAACCCGGCCCGGATAGGCCTTGCCTTTTCCGCTGAAATACTCCGGGTCACCGTCGAAGCGATCCGTAAAGTCACGCGGCGTGTCGAAGACGAAATCAGCACTGTGAAACAAATTGAAAACGATGGGCATGCTGTTGACAGAAAAAAATCTCGCGGGCTCGCTGCCCGAGCCGTTGAAGTGCTGATACCAGCAATTGAGCGGCAGCGCGAAAAGGCTGCCTTCCTGCCATTCGAAATTTTGCTTGGCGCCCTTGTCATTCCAAATCGTCGTGCCGCCGCGTCCCCTGAGAACAAAATGCAAATCTTCGTAGAGATGCCTCATGGGGTTCAGTTTTTTTCCGGCGGGAATCTCACTCACGTACGCGCCCGTCGCGCCTTCGGCTCCTTCCATGTTGATGAACGCACCATAGCCGCCGGTGCGGCTCCACGGTTTCAGCTCCACTTTTTTCAGGTCTTGAACGAAGAAAGTCTTGACGATGGGAATTCCCTCGCCCATTTGCCACTTGTCAAAGTACGGAATGTTATCCATGACGTTGTCGAGCTGCTCTGCCGGTTTAGACATAATTTTTCCCTCCGGAAAACTACATTTTTAGTATCGCATAGGGTGACCAAAAGCAAGGTGATCCGACGCTACGAAAGCAGCCGGCATACCGGCGCCACAGCGCCGATCGGCAATTTTCGCTCGTAGCATTGACAACCCAGACTAAACTTTACTAAATGGCACGTTAACGCTACATGTCGCCCTGGAGAAATTTCACACCGGCGGCTATGTCCCTAAAGGAGAATACGTGGCAACGACCGTCGAAGCGCCCATGGTGGGGAAAATTTTAAAAATTGAAAAGCAGGTCGGCGAACACGTTGACGAAGACGAAGTCGTGATTGTGATGGAAGCGATGAAGATGGAGATTCCGATTGTCGCGCCGGCGAGCGGGACGGTCAAAGAAATTAAGGTCTCTCCGGGAGAAGCTGTGGAAGCGGAGCAAACCCTTGCCGTAATAGACTGATGTGAAGCACATAGATCGATAAACTCGGGTAGCCTTCTCTAGCTCCTCAAGACGCACGCCTCGAACACTCATTCATATGGACAATTGGACATTTGGTTGGACGCTGGCGCTGATCGGCGCGATCGGAACGATGCTGGTGCTCTGGATCATGAGCCTGCTGATTTTGCTGATCAGGAAAATTTTTCCCTACGCCCCGGAAGATTCCGCAGCCAAGAAAGGTTAGCCCCGGTATGGAATCGACGCTCGTTGCCGGCCTGCAGGGGCTCTTTCTTGGCGTTTTAAATCTCAGCATCGGCCATGTGATCATGCTCGTGATTGCGTGCCTGCTGCTTTACCTCGGCATTTCCAAGGGATACGAGCCGCTCCTTCTGGTGCCGATTGGCTTCGGCGCTATTCTCGTCAACATTCCGCTTGCGGACTTGATGGGGAAAGAGGGATTTTTAAGGTTTTTTTATGATGCGGGCGTACTCACGGAAGTTTTTCCGCTGCTGATTTTTATTGGCATCGGGGCGATGACCGACTTCCAGCCGCTGCTACAGAATCCAAAAATTATTTTGCTCGGCGCCGCCGGACAGTTCGGAATTTTTCTGACCTTATTGCTGGCGCTTGCCCTCGGCATGGAAAAACTCGATGCCGTGGCCGTGTCCATCATCGGTGCCTGCGACGGACCGACGGCGATCTATGTCAGCTCGAAATTTGCGCCCAATATGCTCGGCGCCGTATCGGTGGCCGCCTACTCGTACATGTCGCTGGTGCCGCTCATCCAGCCACCGATTATGCGTGCGCTCACCACCCAAAAAGAGCGTCAGATCGTTATGGGCGCTGCAAAGCTACAACCGATTTCTCGGGCGACGAAAATCGCGTTTCCCGTCATCGTAACGATCTTCGCGTCCATTCTCGCGCCCAAAGGCGCGCCGTTGATCGGCACGGTCATGCTCGGCAACTTGCTGCGCGAGAGCGGCTGCGTCGAGCGTCTGAAGAGCGCCGCGGAAAACGAAATTACCAACATCGTGACTTTGTTGCTGGGTCTCTGCATTGGGGCGACCATGGCCGCCGATAACTTTTTACGCGCTCAGACACTGTTGGTTTTGGCTCTCGGCTTCATCGCCATCAGCCTCGACACCGCCGTTGGCGTGCTTTTTGGGAAAGCCATGTCTTTTCTCACCGGCGGCAAAATCAATCCGCTGATCGGCGCCGCCGGCATTTCGGCTTTTCCGATGTCAGCCCGCGTCGTGCAAGTCGAGGGACAAAAATATAACCGCAAAAGTTATCTTTTGATGCACGCCATGAGCGCCAATGCCGGCGGCCAAATCGGCTCGGTGATCGCCGCAGCGGTGATGCTGTCGGTGCTTCAAGGCATGGGCATCGTCGCCGGATAGCCGAGGAAGCAATGGCACAAACCCGGGAAGATTTGGAAAAAAAACTGGCGGTCCTTGAAAAGATAGCCGTCGACGCCGACCCGAAGACGGCCGCAAAACAACGCGCGGAAGGAAAGCTCACCGCCCGCGAGCGCATCGAGCGCCTCTTCGATTCCGGTTCCTTCATTGAAGAATTCATGCTCGCCGAAACCCAATGCAGCGACTTCGGCATGGCGGAAAAGCGAGTGCCGTCCGACGGCGTAGTCACAGGGTTTGGCAAAATTGACGGTCGACCAGCCTATATATACTCGCAGGATCGCGCCGTGCTTGCCGGCAGCGTCGGCAGCGCGCACGCCGAGAAAATTGCCTATGTGATTCAAACGGCGCGTAAGGTCGGCGTTCCGGTTATTGGGCTGAACGATTCCGCTGGAGCGCGCATCCAGGAAGGCTTGTCGGTCACTTCCGCCATCGGAAAGATTTTTTTCGAAAATAGCATCGCTTCAGGATGCATTCCGCAAATCTCAGCGATCATGGGCCCCTGTATCGGCGTGGGTTCCTATTCGCCGGCGCTCACCGATTTCATCTTTCAGGTCGAGAACAGCAGTCAGATGTTCATCACCGGTCCGGCCGTGATCAAGGAAGTCCTCGGTGAAACCGTCACGATGGAAGAGCTCGGCGGCGCGAAAATTCACTCGGAAGTCTCCGGCGTCACCGACGTGGTGGCCAAAACGGATGACGAATGCCTGCTCGCGATCAGAAGATTGCTCGGGTTTTTGCCGTCGAACTTCGAATCGATGCCGCCGCGGAAATCGACCGATGACGATCCAGCGCGCTCCGTGGAAGCTCTCGAGAAGATTGTGCCCGAGGAGATGAAGCGCGCCTATAACATCGTGCAGGTGATCAAGACGTTGGTGGACGAAGAAGAGTTTTTCGAGCTCAAGGCGAAGTTTGCGCGCAATCTCGTCATCGGGTTTGGACGCCTTGACGGTTATCCCGTCGGCTTCGTCGCCAATCAGCCCATGTTTCTCGCCGGCAGTTTGGACGTCGATGCCGCAGACAAAGCGGCGCGGTTTATCCGTTTCTGCGACGCCTTCAATATTCCGATCATCACTTTGATGGACGTGCCGGGATTTTTTCCGGGGAAGCAACAGGAAGAAAAAGGCATCATTCGGCATGGAGCAAAAATGCTTTACGCTTATGCCGAAGCCACCGTGCCGAAGATCACCGTTGTCTTAAGGAAAGGCTATGGCGGCGCCAAACAGGCGCTCTGCACGAGGGAAATGGGCGCCGATCAGCTGTTTGTTTGGCCCGGGGTCGAGCTCGCGGTGATGGGCGGAGGCTGCGCCGTCAATGTGCTGTTCCGGCGCGAGATCGAACAATCGACGGATCCGGCGAAGACTCGCGCCGAAAAAATCGCCGCATATCAGGAAAGGTTCAACGGCCCTTTCGAAGCCTTATCGAAACAGTTTGCCCATGCCGCGCTGCGGCCGCGGGAGACTCGCTGGCGGCTGATTCGCTCGCTCGAACTCTTGCGCGACAAAAAAGACGAGCGGCCGAAGAAAAAGCATGGCCTGATGCCGGTCTAAAATCCGACCAAGACGCAAGTTTTCTAGAGACGTTTACTGCCGGTAAAGAACCACGCCGGCTCTCCTGGTATCGTACCCACTGAGCGCATTCACCGCGTCTTTGAAGCTTTGGCTCGAAATCACCGTCAGTAATAGTTGGCCACGGCGCGAATCAAAAAAATCCCGGGCGATCAGCACATCGTACTCCTCATTTGCCACCGGAACAAAGTCCAGTGCCAGCGCGCGAGCCGCGGCGCGCACCGCGAGAGCGGCATCGGCAAGACCGCTGGCTACGGCTACGCCAACCGCCATGTGGGTAAATTCTTCTCGCTCATAGCCGCTAATTTGTGTCGGGCTGATATTTCGTTTCCTGAGCTCATAATCGAGCAGGACGCGGGTTCCTGAGCCCGGCTGTCGGTTCACGAAGCGTATATCGCTTCGCGCCAGATCCGTTAGGCTCGAGATCCCCTTGGGATTACCGCGCGGAACCACGATACCCTGTTCCCGCTCAGCCAGATGGACGAGTACGACGGGAACCTTTGGGATCACTCGCTTGATATCGGGAATGTTGTAAATCCCGCTGTCATCCAGAAGATGCGTGCCAGCCATGTGGCTCTCACCGCGTTGCAACGCCAACAATCCGCCGAGACTCCCTACATTAGCCGCAGCAATTTTTATTTCCGGATGACGCTGCTTCAGTTGATCTTCCAAAACACCGATCGCCAGGTCATGGCTGCCGGTACAAAGAATCGTGTTCTCGATGTCCTCGAGCGGCCGAAGCAATTCGACGTCAATATGTTCGCCGGCATTCAGTCCCTCGACAAGGCTGGGAATGCGCATCAAGCCGTCCGCATGAACCATCGTGGTGATCACACCCGCGCCGCGCCCGAGCGGCACCGCGACTACTTTCTCGCCGACTCGTCCCAGGGTCACGCGGATAAATTCTTCCAAGCCGAGATGCGAAGCAATTTTTTTCGGCAGAATGGCTTTTAGGGTCGGGGAACCTGGCGCGCTCGAGCCTAAAAATTTTTCCAGCGCGGGCCTGAGCATCTCGCGGGCAATGACAATCGCGGAAACCGGATATCCTGGCACGCCGAGAAACGGCTTTTCGTCGACTTTTCCCAGAACCGCGGGCTTTCCCGGCATCACGTCGATTCCATGGGCTAACAGTTCACCGGATTCCGCCACCACTTCGGCGGTTAAATCGTGTTCACCGGCGGATGATCCCGCAATGATCGTGACCAGATCAGCCTCTGCCGCCGCGCGTCGTACCGCATCGATCAGAGCGGGCATATCATCTCGAACGCGCCGATATTTGATCGGGTTACCGCCCCATTCACGCACGAAGCTCGCCAGAACAGTCGAATTGAAATCGATCACTGCTCCCGGTTTGGCTTCTTCGCCGGGCTCGATCAATTCGTCTCCCGTCGGGATGATTGCGACTCGCGGACGCGCCTTGACCGTTACTTTCGTATGGCCGGCGGCGAGCAATGCGCCCAGATCATATGGGCGCAGACGGTGGGCGCGCGGCAAAAGCAGCTCGGTGGCAACTACGTCCTCGCCAACGAGCCGAACGTGGTTCCACGGTGGCACCGATTCAAAGATCTCGACTGTTTGATTATCGATCTGGTGCACTTTCTCGATCATGATGACCGCGTTTGCCCAGGACGGCAGCGCGTTGCCAGTATCGACATATTTGAAAGCGGCGGGTCCGGGGGAATCCGAATCCGCGAGCCGCAGAGTTTTCCCGACGAATTCAGTGGCGCCAAATGTCTCTTCGGCGCGCACGCAAATACCATCCATCGCGGAGGCATGATAGTGCGGCGAAGAAATTTGCGCGAAAACCGGCTCGGCAGTGATCCGATCGAGCGCCGCTTCATCGATGCTAATTTCCTCCACAGCCAGATTGTGGGGATTGACAGCTGCCAGAAACATTTCTCTGGCTTCGATGAGCGGCGTTTTCTTGAGATATCGTTTACGCGCCATTTTCTAAGTTTTCTGGTTTCTAATTTTTAGTTCTAGGTCGGGAATTTCGGTCAACGTGAAACCAGAAACGAGAAACTGGAACTAAAAAAGTATCACTTCCACTTCTTCGCCCTGTTCCAATCCGTCCTGGTTCATGTCGACGCGTACCATGCCGTCTGCTTTCACCAGCGTGAAGATCGCGCCGGACTTGCTCGGCAATGGCATGGCAATCAGCCCGTCGGCAGTTCGCTCCAACACAACCCGCACATAATCTTCACGGCCAATCTGTGATGCGACGTTGGTCTTCAATATTGCCCTAGCGGTTCGGGAAAATTTTTCCAGAGCCTCGAGGTTTTCGCCCCCGAGGCGTCGGATCAGCGGCGCGGCAAAAAGATCGAAGATCACCAGCGCGGAGACGGGGTAACCGGGCAAGCCCAGAATCGGCCTGCCGCATGCCTTTGCGAAGATTGTCGGTTTTCCGGGAGCGATCGAGATGCCATGAAAGACAAACTGCGAATCGGGAAAAGACAAGATCGTTTCGAGCGCGATATCCTTTGCGCCCATCGAGCTCCCGCCCGAGAGCAACACGAGATCGCTCCATTCGAGCGCACCGGCGATGGCTTCGCGGAGCGCCATCCGATCATCGCGAACCACGCCCCAGTCTTTCAACTCGCCGCCGCATTCTTCAATCAAACCGGCGAGAGAGTGTTGGTTGATGTTTCGCACCTGGCCGGGACGCGGCTCCGACGCAACGTCCACGATCTCGTCACCGGTGGAAATTAATCCGATGCGCGGTTTTTTGAACACTGGAATCGAGGCGATCCCAACGCCGGTCAACGCGCCCAGGTCATGGGCGCGCAGCCGCCGCCCGCGGGGAAAAACCGATTCGCCTTTTTTGATGTCATCGCCAATCTGGATGACGTTTTGCCAAGGCGAAACGCCGCGATGAATTTCCACCAATCCCGCATCGGTCTCATCGGTATGTTCCACCATGACCACGGCATCCGCATTAGGCGGCATCATTCCGCCCGTAGAGATCCGCATCGCAGTGCCGGACGTCAACGGTTGCGCCGCTTCCTTGCCCATTTCCACAACGCCGGCGAGCTTCAAGTAAGCCGGTAAACTTTGACTCGCGCCGAAAGTCTCTTTCGCGATCACCGCGTAGCCATCCATCGCCGCGCGATGAAAATGCGGCAGATCGACCGCTGAGCGAAGCTCGTCGGCAAGAACGCGCGCGCGTGCGCGCACCGAAGGAATCTCCTCCGTGCCGACCGGATTCACGGACAAAAGGATGTTCAGCGCCTCGCGCGGCGCCAACACTTTGAAGAACGTCTGCGCCATAGTATTGGCAAATCATAGCCAGAACCGATGTCGCGAATCAAACCACCGGTCCTCGGTACGCTTTCGGTGAAAATTGGACAACGCAGGGGTGGCACTCGGAGGGCGAGAAATTCTTCAACGTTTGAAGCCGGCAACAGTGGCGCGCCATTTCGATTCATTTTCGCCGGGCGCGAGCGGAAAATAGTAACTCACCCGATCCAATAGCCCGTCGTATTTCTTCGAGACTTTGTCCGGCAATTCGGCCCACGTACCGCGAACCGCAAATCGTTCGAGCATCTCGTCGTTGATGAGGTTTGGCATTTCGTTCCACTGACCTCGCGAGGCCAGGACTTTCAAGCGATCGGCAACTTCACCCCAGCCTTCCAGATCGAATACCGGCCTGTATGGCGGCGTGCTCGCATAAAAGGAAATTTGCTCGCGGATCTCGACTTCGTATCTCGCGGCCTTCGGATCGTCGGTAGGAACGACAAAAATACTGCTCGATACTTCAATCGACTTCCGTTCTCGTCCGCTTTGCGCCAGGCCTATTTCGATGTTCGGCAATACTCGCTCGCGCAGATACCGAGCGCTATGAAGTGGGTGCGCATGAAAGCCCTCGCACAGTTCACCGGCGAGCTGGCACATCCGTGGATTTACCCCGGCGACAAAAATCGGGATGCGATAATACCCGTGCGGCTCCGGACTGAAAAACGGTGTCATCAGCGTCAGCTTGAAAAACTCGCCTTGAAAATTGAGCCGCGTGTCGTTTTGCCAGCAATTCCAAATCGCTCTGATCGCAAGAATGACTTCGCGGATTTTTTCCACTGGCTTTTCCCATTTGATGCCGAAACGCCGCTCGTTGTGCCCTTTCACCTGGGTGCCAAGGCCGAGAATAAACCTGCCTTTGGAATAGCGGGCGAGATCCCAGGCAATCTGCGCCAGGATCGTGGGACCGCGTGGAAACGCCACGGCAATGCTCGTCCCGAGACTCAGACGCGAGCTATGCTCGGCGGCCAGGACGAGCGGCAAGAATGGCTCGTGCGCGGTTTCGAAGGTCCAGATGCCATCGAATCCCGCGTCATCGGCAAACCGTGCCACTGCCGGCATCTGCTCCAGCTTGTGTACGAGCAAGCTCGCGTCAAATTTCATTCGTCTCCTAGCGCGTCAAAATCGTCAGCGGTTGGCCCGACAGATTGTCATTCCCAGCGGCGGCAGACTGTGTGAAAACTCATGTTGCCGCCAATTTGTCGTCTCGAACCCGTTCGATACCTCAGGGTAAACTCCGAGAGAGATCTTGCATTTTCAACTACATAAAAGGGAAGATTTCTCGGTTTCACCTCGAAATGACAGGTTTTCATACAGTCTGGCAGAGCGAGGAATCTTTCTCCTTGAGCCGGCCCGCCACTCGGAATCACTACTCCTTGATTAAATTCCTCTACCAACTAGAATCGCTGTCCACAACATGATTCCGATATACGGTTTGAAGAGGATTCCAATGTCAGGACACATTAATAAGTCATTAATCGTTTGCATCGTGATGGCATCGATAATGACCTGGGCAAACCTGCTTCCGGCCCAGGAAAAACCGAGTCCGGAAAAAGTCCGTATTGCCGTCGCCACGAGTTCGCTCGCGTTCCTCGTTCCCTTCGTCGCCAAAGATCGCGGGTTTTATTTCAAAAACGGCAGCGACGTCGAACTGATTCAAATGCGCCCGAACATTGCCATGGCGGCGCTGATGAGCGGCGACATTGATTATGTCGAGCTGATCGGTTCCGTCATCCGCTCGGCGGCGAGAAATTTACCGGTACGGGCAATCTCTACGGGCATCAAAGCGCCTTTCTTTAGCATTGTCGCGCAAACGAAGTATAAGAGCATTAAAGACCTGAAAGGCACGGTGATCGGTGTTGCCTCGATCGGCGGCACCAATCAAATCAGCACGCGTATCACTCTCAAACAATTCGGTTTGGATCCCGACAAGGATATCAAGTTTCTCGCCATCGGCGACGAAAAGGTCATGTACGATGCTTTCAAATTCGGCCGAGTCGAGTCGATCGCCATTGCGCCGCCTTTTTCCGTGCAACTCAAGCGCGAAGGCTACCCGCTCCTCGCCAACACCGCCGATCACGTCGTGATTCCATTCTCCGGCCTCGGCGCGACCACCGAACGGATCAAGAGCAATCGTGCCCAGGTCAAAAGAATCCTGCGCGCCGAAATCGAAGCGCTGCGCTACATTCAAAACAATGCGGCGGGAACGGCCGAAGTCATCCGCAAGCGCTTCAGCATGGATGAAAAGCTCGCGCGCGAATCGTACGACGTGGTCGTGAACGCGTTTAGTCCCGACGGCCGAATGCCGCTCGACGGCGTCGATATTCTGTTGCAGATCGAAAAAGACGCGAAGCAGATTCCGCTGACGATCACGCCTCAAATGGTGGTCGATTCATCTCTCGTGGACGAAACTTTGAAGGAACTCGGATCGCGCTGAATTGTGGAGGAAAAATTTTGTCCCCTCCGGGTTGATACCGGATCGCCGAAAACGAATTGAACGTTTCGAACAGCTTGAACGGATTGAACGTTTTCTTTGCGTTAGTTTTTTTTAATCCTGACCCGCTGCTGCAACCGCTTTTCGCCGGTCTGGTAATGCTCGCCTTTGACCGCAAGCTCAGCTTCGGCTTCATCTTCTTCCGACCATAAACCTAAATTGTAACCAAACCACGGATCCTGGGGTTTGAGCTTTGGCAATTCCAGCCGTTCCCAAAGCTGCCTGGCCCGCTCCATGTATTCTTTTTTCGGAAGCGATACCGGAGGGTAATCCCATTTTCGCGTAGCGTCGATCAGCATCGCCGAAGCGCCGGCGATCTCGTCCAAAGAATGTCCGCCTTCCTGTCCGGGAGGAAAGACAGATGGATCCATCTGCGGCGTGCGATTGCGGATAATCAAGACGTCGCGGTGCGGTTGCATGCGAAACGCCATCGCCCAAAACAAGGAATCGAGATTGCGCGGGTTGATGTCGTCATCGACGGCGATCACCATCTTACCCGTGGCGGGATTGTAGCCGACCATGCTGTGCAGCGCCTGCCAGACGTGCGCCTGGTTGATTTTTTTCATCTTGATCACGCAAATCTGGCGCACCGCGATGCTGTGAAAGGCGACCTCGAGGATGCCGGGAATGTTGCACTGATCTTTCAAAAAACGCAGATAGTTCCCTTCGGCCGCCACCTGACGCATTACGCTCGATTCGCTCGGCGGCATCTGGCTGATGATCGTTGCCAAAATCGGGTCTTTCCGGTGCGTGATGCACTTCACTTCAAAAAAAGGATTGAGCAGTCGCTCGGCGATATAACCGGTGGATTCGCCAAACGGCGCTTCGGGCTCGAGAAATTCGGTCGAGATTTCGCCCTCGATCACGATCTCGGCATGAGCGGGGACCAAAATCTCATTGGTCTTGCACTTCACGACCTCGACCGCCGCGCAAGCGAGCCCTCCTGCCACGTCGATCTCACTTACAGTAAAAGGAATTCTCGACGGCGCGGTATACGCCACACAGGGAGGCGCGCCGATGACCAGCGCGGCTTGCAACGGGATACCGCGCTCCTGACATTTGCGCCAGTGGTACCCGCCATGATTGCTCGAGCTCAGAAAGACCCCCGTACGGGTCGGGCTTTTCACATGGCCGCGGTAATTGCCGATATTGATGATGCCGGTCTCCGGATCCTTCGTGAACCAGTGGGATGCCGTTGTGAACGGCGCGCAGTCGTAGCCCGGCGTCGAAATTGGAATCGGAAATTCTCCCAAACCGCCCTTCGCCATCAATGACGAACCCTGATAGACAACTTCATGCACCGGCGCATCTTCGACAATCTTCGGCGGAATCGGCTGGCGTTGCGCTTGATTCCATCGATCGACGATCTCTTCGGGTTTGCATTGGAGGCCGAAACCGTAAATCTGCCGCGATGCCGCGAGACTTCCGACCACGACGGGAATGTCGTACTTGCGCCCTTTGGCATCGACCACATTAGTAAACATGAATGCCCGGCGTTCCTCTTCAGCGAGTCCACGAAATTGCCAGCGCACCAGCGGCATCAGCTCCGTGTCTTTATTGATCTGCTCGTCGATCTTGACCAGCAGTCCCGCTTGATCCAATGCTGCGATGTGCTCTCGCAGATCCTTGAAGTAACCCATGCAGAAAGCTCCTGACAAAAATGTCGTAGATGGTGATATGTGATTTCAGCCCAGAACACCAGCGACAGGACGCACGTCACGAGATTTGCGCTTCAATGGGTGTCACCCTGAGCGTCAGCGAAGGGTCTCGCAGCCGATTCTTCGTCGCTCCGCTCCTCAGAATGACACGTGGGAGAAACCGAAAATTTCCGAGCCCATCGGACCACCAACGAGTGCAATCCGGTAACAGAATCTCCGATTCCGTT
>JBIOXP010000085.1:0-7741 GCA_044869705.1 Binatia bacterium
CCAGCTCATACCATAAGATTCAAAACCCAAATCAGTGGCAAAGAGAATTACCAAATGAGCTATATCTCGCTTTTTGTCGGGATCGTCTGCATGTTTATTTCACGGCCGACTCTGGCCAGCGATCGGCTCACTGTGCAGATCAGTTCGGTAAAAATTAATCGGGACCGCCGGCCGAGGGTCACATTCAAAGCGAGCGCTGCGAAAAATGATCCGCTGGAGCTCGCCGATCTCGATTCAGACCGCGTTAAGTTTACGATTGCGGCAATCGAGCGGGACAGCAATGGCGCCACGCGCTATCACAATTACGTTCTCACCAAGATTTCCGGCAAGCCATACGTTTACAACGGTGAGTCGAGAACTCCCGCGCTTGTGGAAGTTTGGCAACCGGATGCGGATCAAGGCGGCACGCTGAAACAGATCCGCCCCGGCATTTTCAGCTACGCTTTCAAAACCGCTCTGCCGCCAGATTACGATCGCGAGCTCACCTATGTGGTCGGCGGAGAGATTTTTACCAGAGACGGCAAGGTTGCCAATCCGACCTACGAATTCGTGCCGTCGCGAGACAAGGCGCACGTCCAAAGAGCGATGGTCGAGACCGCTTCCTGCAACAACTGTCACGATCCATTGAAGGCCCACGCTGGAGCGCGGCGGGAAGTCGGTTACTGCGTGCTCTGCCACACTCCGCAGCTCACCGACCCGGAAACCGGAGCGAGTCTCGACTTCAAGGTGTTTGTCCATAAAATTCATCGAGGCAAGATGCTCCCGAGCGTACGCGACGGCAAGCCGTATTTCATCGTCGGTGACAACCAACGGGTCGTCGATTATTCTACGGTTCGCTATCCCCAGGCACGGCTCAGCGACGGTAATTACAAAGAGCTGCGCAATTGCTTTGCTTGCCATACCGACAGCTCCGCGCATGATCAGTGGAAAAAATTTCCCAGCATCGCCGCATGCACCTCGTGCCACACGGATGTCGATCTGGCCACGGGTAAAAATCACAAGCTCGGCCCACAGCCCGACGGAGTCTGTATGGGTTGTCATCCACCCGATGGGCCGGAGTTCGGACCCTCAATTACCGGCGCGCACACCTATCCGGGTTTCTCCAAACAATTACCAGGCGTCGTCTTTGATATTCTTAACATCAGAGATGGCGCGCCGGGCAAAAACCCTGTCGTCGAGTTCTCGGTCAAAAACAAAAAAGGCGACCCGCTCGATCCCGCCAAGCTTCCGAATCTTCGCTTGGTGGTTGCCTGGCCAACCACGGATTACAAGATTGCCGTAGAGGAAGACGCCAGGAAAGCCACGCCATTGGGCAATGGCAGCTATACCTATACGTTCAAGTACGCGATCCCCGATGATGCGACCGGATCGGGTGCGATTGGAATCCAGGGCTTTTCGGTGCTCGACGTAAGAAAGCCGAACGGGGATCTTATCAAGGGGCAACGCGATGTCGCTCCCAATGTCGTTAAATACTTCTCGATCACCGACAAAGAACCCGTAGCGCGGCGCAAAGTCGTGAAAATTGAAAATTGTAACGTCTGCCATCTGAAACTCGCGACCCACGGAGAAATGCGCAACAACACCGAATTTTGTGTCATGTGCCATAACCCGTCGCACACCGATGAAGAAAAGCGCAAAGCCGCCAATGGGCCGATGCCGCCGCAAAGTGTCCATTACAAGAGATTGATTCACCGAATTCATACCGGCGTGAATCTAGGAGAGCCGTTCATTGTTTATGGCGGCACGCCGGCGAAACCGGGCGCCATCGATTTTTCCGATATCCGGTTTCCCGGAGACCGCCGAAACTGTGTCAAGTGTCACGTACCCGGCGCTAACGAGCCGCCGTTGCCCGCGGGTTTGCTACCGACGTCGATTCCACAAGCGGACGGCAGCGTCAAAGCGCTGCAGCCGATTATGAGCGCTTGCGTTGGCTGCCACAGCGCCGAACCGGCAAAGCTGCATATGGAAACGATGACTTTGAACGGACACGAGAGCTGCGTAACCTGCCACGGCGTCGGTCGCACATTCGCTGTCAACAAAGTCCATCAAAGGTAATTCTCAACGCTGAATCGCAACGTTTCAGACGTCGCCGGATGCGCGGCGGCAACTGATCTCCTGATCACACCGGCTCGTCAACGCGGATAGAGTTCTTTGATGAAACCTTCTTTCGCGAGCTGCTCGAGCGGCGCAGGGTCATAGAACTGCCGTGGGTCCACGCTTTTGGCCTTCGGATTTCGCGTGGCGATGTCTTCGACGACTCCTTCCATTTCGGCCTGTGTGACCGTCGGTACGTCACGGATGTATCCCAAGACATAACTTTTGAATGCGCTCGCGAGCAACTTGGTATCGGTGGTGCGAGTATACTTGCCGAGAATGCGAATTGTATAATCGGGGTTGTTCTTGGCGTACTTGATCCCTTCAAGGGTCGCTTTCAAAAATCGATTGACTGTCTGTGGGCGGCTTCGAATGAACGAATCCGTTGTCACGAGAGCAGTCCCTGGATAGCGAAATTTCAGCTCGCCCAAATTGAGGAATTCTTTGTAGCCAAACTCCTTGGCTTTCTCGAGAGTCGGTGATGAAATGAGGCCGCCCTTGATCACGCCCTGCTGCATGAACAACAGAATTTCAGGCACGCCTCCCGTTTGAATCATTTTGATATCTTTGTTGGCATCAAGGCCGAATTCGCCCACCGCCTTTCTGAGTCCCAGATCAGTTAACGACCCGAAACGGCTGACGCCGAACGTTTTGCCGCGCAAGTCCTGCGCTGAGCTGATATCGGGTGTGGTGACGAGGCTCATTGGAATTACGTTGATGGTCGTGCCAATGATTGTGACATCTGATCCGGAAAGGCGCGAAAGGGCTGCCGCGGCCCCTGAGCCCTGAACAATTTGGGTATCGCCGGAGACCAGGGTCGTGATCGCCTGTGCGCCGGCAACATAGATAATGCGCACATCGAGTCCGTATTTTTTGTAAATCCCGGCTTCGTGCGGCACCCACGTGGTAATGGACGTGGCGGCAATAGATGAGTAGCAAACGTTGATTCGCTCAGGTTCCGCGGCCAGCGCGGTTGCGGTCACGGCTATCGGCACAAACCCCAGCAACACAAATACAACAAAGTTGGCGATGCGATTTAAGCTCATATTTTTGGCTCCATTCATCATTAGCCGCGTTGACCGACACGCGCTGACCTTAAGAGACGCATCGCGTCCAGTCAAGTTGATCCTCTGGTTACATTGAGATGGGGTTTTCGGTGTGATATTGGCGAAGGCAAACGCTCTTGGCACGTGGTATGGACAGCAAGATCGGAAATGTCGGCGTGGTGGGGCTCGGCGTCATGGGCTTCGACATCGCTTTTTTGTTTGCCATGAAGGGCGTTCGCACTCTGGTCTATGATACGGCACCCGCAGCCATGAATGCAGTCGAAGATCGCCGCGAGCAAACCATCGAACGGCTGCGCAAAAGAAACCGCATCAGCAACACCGAAACGGATCAGGTTCGAACCCTGCTAGTCAAATCGTCGAACCTTCAAACCTTATCCGGCATGAATCTCATCACAGAAGCGGTTTCGGAAAATCCAACGACCAAGGTCTTGGTTTATCGCGCCCTCAAAGCCGCCGGATTTCGTGGACTGTTGACGACCAACACCTCATCTGTGACCCGTGCAACTTTGCTCGCCGACGGCGCCTATGATCCTCAGTCCTTTGCTCTCACGCATTTTTTCAATCCGGTTCTTTACACCCGGATGGTCGAGGTGGTGGCCGGCGATATGGCGGTTGATCGCCGAGAGTCATTGCTGGCGTTTTTACGAAGCATCGGCCGCCAACCCGTGGAGACTCAGGATATTTCCGGCTTCGTCTCGAATGGCATCCTGATGGTTTACGCCGTAATGGCGCTGCGAATTTTGGAATGCGGCGCAACGATCGAAGCCGTCGATCAGGCGGCTGGAGCGCTCAAGGTTTTGCCGCCATTACTCAGCTTCGATAGTTGGAAGCCTTCCATCGTCGAGGACGTCACCCGGGTTATGTTCGACCATCGCGGCGATGCCTTTTTGCGCTCGTCCCGATTGCTGCAGCGCCTGGCGCTGGAGAATCCCCGATTTTATCTCGAGCAAAAGCCGAATTCTAAAATTCATGATCTTGTCGACGGGACGAGACGATCCATAGACGAGGCCACGGTCGAGCAAGCATTGCGCGTGGCTATACTGATCGCCGCCGCCCGCGTCGCCGAACTGGGCGAATCGCCTAGCACGGTCGATTTCGTCGCGCAGGAAGGAATCAAGCTTCCTGAAGCGCCACTAAAGAGGATCGACGCTATCGGGGCTGCGCAGATTCTCGAAGCATTGGCCCAAATCAATCGGCAGTTGGGAGGCGATCCGCTGACTCCGCCTACGCTTCTCAGCGCGATGGCAGAAACAGGTCAAACATTTTACAAAGACAATCAGCCAAATCCGTGGCTGTCGGCCCACGTTCGTCGAGCGGCAGATCATGCGCGCCATTGATGTTCACGTTCATCCGAGCACGCGCGGCCTCGATCGCCACGCTTGCACATATTTCAGGCGCAATCTCAGCGAAGTGCCGCAAAGCGCGGAAGAATTCGCCCGGCTGTACATGAGCCACGATGTGAAAGCGCCGCTTATCGGCTGGCATCCTTCCACCGTCAAAGAAGGCAGCCGAAACAGCAACGAGCACGTCCTCGAGTTAGCCGCTAGTTTTCCCGATGCTTTTCCCGGAATCCTCGCCTCATTGGACATTCATGCCGAAGATTTGAACGCTGTTGCCCGTTACGCGGAAGACTTGGCGCGCAACCCCAAAGTTCTCGGTTTTAAATTCCACCCGCCCGATCAGGGATTCTATCCCACTGAGCGACGACTGTATTCGATCTGGGAAGTTCTGCAGGGGAGTGGCAAGCCAGTGATGTTTCACGTCGGCTTCACCGTGCTCGGCGCCAATACGGATGGCGGTGACGGCATCGCCCTGGATTATGGCAGGCCGGTTCACCTCGACATGTTGGCTCGTGATTTTCCCCAGATGAAAATCATTGCCGCCCATCCCGGCTGGCCTTGGGAACAGGAGCTCGTCGGAGTGGTTACTCACAAAAGAAATCTCTTTGTCGACACCTCCGGATATCTCGCTGAGCAATTGCCGGACATTTTTCTCAAGGCGATCGGCGGGCGGCTTCAGGATAAGGCGCTCTTCGGCACGGACTTCCCTTACGTTGATTTGGGAAAAGCGTTGGCGAGCTTCGATCGAATGAATTTCAAAGAAACCGTCAGACAGAAACTGCTGGTGACCAATGCCAAAGCGCTTTTTGCGTTGTGATGGGGAACGGTCCTTTCGACCAAGTGTCATTTTCGACCGAGGAGAGAAATCGTTCCGAGTCGCATTTTGGGCGCGGCAAGGAGGTTCGGGTATGAAAGCGCGCGGGCGGCTCACAGTCTTGGTTTTGCTGGCGGTCCTTTTGATACTGAGATCCATCGCATACCCTGCAGAGCACGTGAGAATCGGTTATCCCTCCCCTAGCGCCAATTTCTATCCGTTGTTTGCGACCAAGGAAGCCAATCTCTTTGAGAAGTATGGCTTCGAGCCGGAAATGATTTACGTGCAGGGCGTTCAATTGATCGCCGTTCAGGTAGCAGGACAGCTCGACTTCTCCTCTGTTTCCGGTCTGGTTTTCCTCCAGGCTTCACTCGAGGGCTCCGATCTCATCATGCTCGCCAGCTCCAATGACAGCCAACCGATGAAGCTCATGGTTCACAGCGGCGTCGCGGGGCCCAACGACTTGAAAGGGAAAACCATTGCGGTTACGCGCTTTGGCTCGCTCACCGACCTGCTGCTTCGCCCGATGCTCAAGACTTGGGGACTCGAACCACAAAAGGATGTGAAGCTGCTTCAAATCGGCAGATTACCGGATATGGTTCTGGCCATCGCGCAAAAGAAAGTCGATGGAGGCGTGATTTCTTTTCCCAACTCTTTGCAAGCCGAAAAAATGGGCGCCAAGACGCTTCTCGATTTTGCCGATTCCGGGTTGGATATTCCGTCCACCACGGTGGTCGCAAGTCGAAAATACGCCAATGCCCATCGTGATACCGTACTGAGATTTCTCAAAGCCTATATCGAAGGCACGCGCCGCCTGCTGACGGATAAAGAGCTCGGCATTCGCGCTCTAAGAAAATACGGCGGAGTCAACGACCGAGAGCTTTTAACCACCACATACGATCTATTCACCAGCCGTTACACGAAAAAGGTCCCGAAGATCAATCCCAAAACTGTCGAAACGGCCCTAAGCTTACTCGCCGAAGTGACCCCGAAAGCGAAAGGCCGCAAGGCCGAGGAGTTCATTGACACGAGCTTTATGGACGAAATCGAAGCCAGTGGCTTCATCAATTCCGTCTGGAAATAGCCGTAGGCGCGGACCTGTGTGTCCGTCCCTTCTATCCCTGCGCGCCCGGCAATGAGAGCATCGGAGCAAGTGAGCGAAGGAGTGATAGATCGCATGCCGCAAGAGAAAATCGCATCGCAAGCCTACCTCGAAATCGCCGCCGCACACGGCGTCGAGTACGTCTTCGGCCTCCCCGGGACGAGTGGCCAGGAATTCATCGGCACCATCGCCGATCAGGAAAAGATCCGCTTCGTTCTTGCGCTTCATGAAACCTGCGTCGTTTCAATGGCCGACGGCCACGCGCGCGTCACCGGCCGTCCGCAGCTCGCACAAGTGAGCACATTGCCGGGCTCCTGCAATGCTGTCGGCGCGCTCTACGACGCTTATCGGGATCGCTCACCGGTGATTGTCACATCGACAAACGTCGACACCAGGATTTCGGGACGTGACTCGCACACCGAAGGTAAAGATCTGGTCGAGATGACCAGACAATTCACCAAATGGAGCGCCGAAGTTCATCGTGCCGATCGGATCCCCGAATTTTTGAATCGCGCTTTCAAAGTCGCCGCGACGCCGCCAATGGGTCCTGTGTATCTTGCCCTGCCGAGCAACTTGCTCGGCGAATCAATCAACGCCGAGGCTCCGGCCGCCGAGCGCTCGCGCGTCATCCCTCGCATCGGCGCCGATCGTGAAGCATTGGAGGAAGCGGCAAAGCTTATTGCGGCGGCAAAGCGCCCCATGATCGTCGCGGGCAGCGGTGTCGCAAAAAGCGGCGCCACCGAAGAGCTGATCAAATTCGCGGAGAGCGTCGGCGCACCGGTCGTCATGGAGCCGCGCTATTCTTTTTTGAGCTTTCCGACCGATCACGCGCAGAGTTTTCAAATCGCCGAACGTCAGCCGTCCTTCAATCTGCCGATTTGGGGCCAACCCGATCTGCTGGTGGCCATCGGCTGTCGCCTGATTCGCGAGTACCGCTATCTCCCGGAACCGGTCATCAAGAGCGAAACACGCTGCATTCACATTGAGGAGGACCCCTGGGAAATCGGCAAAGTTTTTCCGGTCGATCTTGGGCTTATCGCCGACGCACGAAGCGCGCTACGCGCTCTGCTCGAGATCTATCCTCGGTTCAGAGGCGATACGAACGGACGAAACGAGCGCCTCGAAGTCATCAAGAAAGCTCAGGAACAGGTTAACAGGGATCTCGAGAATAGCAGCAAACAGGGATGGGACGCCACGCCGATCAATACCGCGCGACTGGTTCGAAGCATGGATCGGCTGATCGAGAAGGATGCATTGATCGTCAATGAAAGTCCCACAAGCAAAGACATTCTGATGGCGAATTTCCGCTTTTCTGCGGCCCGCT
>JBIOXP010000086.1:0-15565 GCA_044869705.1 Binatia bacterium
CCTATCATCTCGAACCCATTCGATGGGCTCAGGGTAAACTCCACGAGAGAGATCTCTCCAGTCTTATTTTCGAGTGACGCGAACCACACGAAGCTTTCGTAGGGCGCGCTTCGCGCACCGCTGAGTCAGGAAAGTGGATCGAACATCGTCGGTGTTGGCGCGCAACGTCACGGGCAATTCTTCAATTCTCGATGAAACTCTATTTCGAGTTTCGGCCGATAAATTCAAGCACTGTACGATTGAAGAACTCGGGTTGTTCCCAGTACGGAGAATGACCGCACTCGGGAACGATTACGAGTTCGTTGTTCGGCACATGGCGCGCGATCATTCGCATAATCGAAGGCGGAGTGAACATATCGGCGCCGCCGGTCATAAGCAGCGTCCGGACTTTCAGCGACTCGAGCTTGTCCGGCGTTACGACATTCACCAGGTTTTGTCTGGCGCCTCGTCCGGTTTCTGATTTCTCGTTGAGTTCGATCCACTTATCGACGCCTTCCGGATTCACGGCACGATAGGACGGCCCGAGCTCGCGAAACCAACGTGGCAAATCGTCCCACTCCTTGAGCTTGATCCTCTCTGCCGCTTCCGCGATGTAGCCATTCCTCGCGGCGAGATTGTTGCTGGATACTGTGAGGCTCAGCAGACGTTCCGGATGAGAGAGCGCATAATCGGCCGCCACACTGCCGCCCGCGGCGGAGCCGATGAGATGAAACTCGTTAAGGCCGAGGTATTCAATAAAGCTCTGCAGATCTACGGATGCGCTTCCGGGATTGCTCTCGGGAGCTGAATCCGAGTTGTAGTAGTTTCGCCGTGAATAGGCGATCACTCGATAGCCCGCATTCGCGAACACCGGCTGTTGGTAGAGCCAAACCAGCGCGCTGCCTGACGCTGGATGAAGGAACATCACGGGCTGACCGGTGCCGCCAGTGTCCCAATAACCCAGGGTGGTATCCGGGAGCGTCGCCATGCCTTCCTTTGCAGAAACTTGCTTCGGAATAGCGACCGGGATCATCGAATCAGTTGTCTCGGTCAGGCGACTACCAGTCATCGGCGCACCTCATAATCAGAACTCTAGATACGTCAGTTCCCGTACAATTTCTTCACAAACCCGCTATCCTCGATTTCTTTGAGGATCGATGGATCGATGAAATCGTTGGGGTTGAGATTTTTCATTTGCGGCCGCGTTTTAGCGAGTTGGTCAATGATTGTCTGAATGCCTGCGGCGTCCGGATAAGGAACTCTGCGAATCAGTCGCTGCGACATCTCCTCGTAGGCTACTTGAACCAAAGAAAGATCGTCAAGCCGCGTATATTTTTTCAAAACGTTCAACGCGGTATTCCTGTCCGTCTTAAATACGTAAATTCCTTCCAGATAGGCTTTGATGAACCGGAGCACGACATCGCGGTTGGCTTGAATAAAGCTCTTCCGCACCCCGAATCCGTGCATGGTGTACGGCACACCGAGCTGGCTCAAATCGGCGATCAGCCCGGCGCCTGCGCGCCTCGCAACTGTGGCAAACGGCTCCGACAGGATCACCGCATCGACGGCCTTGTTCTGAAGCGCCAGAACTTCTTCCGGCTCGCCGCCCACCTGGATAATTGCAACATCCTTGTCCGGCGTGAGTCCCCAGTGAGTCAAAGCGTATCGTATCGAAAAATCGCTCGCGCCGCCGAGCCGCGAAATCCCCACTTTCTTACCTTTCAGCATCTCCGGCTTTTTAATCTCCGGACTGCCGATGATTTTGAAAACAAACGTGTTCAAGGTTGCCGTAAGCCCGGTAAAATCGGCCCCCGTGACATTCGCATTGATATTCGCTACGCCACCACTGGTAATAAATTGTATCTCGCCGGCGAGCGCCGCCTGAATCGCCCTCGAGCTCACCGGAACAAACAGGACATCAACGTCCAGACCGTACTTGCGTGGCAGGTCGAGCTCCTTCATGATGTAAACCGGGTCGAATTGGATACCAATGGAAGTATAAGCAGCCCTCACCTTCGGCAGGCTTTGTCCGTGGACGCTCGGGCTAATCACCAGGACAACAGCCACACAAATGATGAAATCTTTGATTCTCATCGCCCTCCCCGCTTAACTCTGGGAACTGCACGTCATTGCCGATACATCCCATCGATGTAGCCGGACTTGTCCAGTTCTTCAATGAACCGCATATCGACGTAGTCTTTGGCATTCGCGCTTTTCGCCGCAGGTACCCGCTTGGAGAGATCCTCAAAGATCGTTTTGAATCCTTCCAGAGTCGGATATGGCTTCGGCTGAACAAAGCTCTTGAGCAGCTGATACGTCTCTTCGACTTCCTTTTCGTCTTTGATCTGCATGCGTTTTGATAGCGCTCGCTTGGCCACGCCAGGGTTGTTGCGCATGAGATGAATTCCTTCGATCACCGACTTCACGACGCGGCGCACAGCATCGGAGTTTTTTCTGATAAACTTTTGCGTCGTGTTCAAACCAGTCTGCTGAACCGGTAAATCCATCTCCTGCATGTTCACAAGTACATGCATTCCAGTCGCGACTGCTTTCAAGTAATAAGGAGGTTGAATGATTGCCCCATCAATGATCTTGCCCGATGACAACGACGCCAACAAGATCGGCACATCACCCACTTGAACGTAGGATACGTCCTTTTCCGGATCCAGCCCGAGCTTGCCCATCAACAGTCGAGTCATCGAGTCGGTTACCGTGCCGAATCTCGTAATGCCGAGCCGTTTTCCTTTTAGATCGGCAACGGTTTTGATCTCTGGCCGGACGACCAGACGGTACAAAGGCTTATTAAGAAAGCTCACGACCATCACCACATCCGCTCCCTGCAACCGAGCCGAGGCGAGCAGGCTGCCGGAGTAGACGCACATATCGATCTCTCCGGCAATCATCGCCGTCTGGCCCAGCGTCGTTTGGAGGTAAAGGATCTGCGGATCGATGCCGTTTTTCTGAAATAGCCTGCCTTCGTCGGTCACCCACAGCATGGCGTTGCTGACCGTCGCTCCCGAATAGCCAATACGTATGTTGTCCGCAGCGAATAAGCCGCTATGCCAGATGAGGCTAACGGCAAAAACAATCAGTGATGATAAGCTAATTGTGCTCTCACCGTTTCGCTTGCCCGAATTACGTCGAGGATGAACGACGGTCATGACACGAAGCGGAATGAACTTCTTAAGCGGCTTGAGCGTTTTGAACTGTTATTCGCGAATGAGTTTGGTAACGCTCCGCGTCGATCCGCCCTCCGGGGTGCTCTGTCCCCAGACGTGAATGTACTGCGACTGCGAACCATCACCACCAGCGACGATCACAAGAATGTCTTCAGGCCTGTCGGTCACGGGAATGACGCTGTGGCGCGTCAGCTGCAGATCGGAGCGACGTTTGACCCGCTGAGCAAAAGTCTCTTCGGGTAAGTCTTTCATGCGGTACGCAGCCCGTTCCCAGACGAATTTTTGGACGTCTTTTTTGCTAAAGCCATCGCCTGCAATGATCTTGGCGTGTTCCGGGCAGATGACCATGATCGCTTCCGGTCCGGAAGGACCGTCCATTTTTTGCGCGAAGTTGGTGAGAATACCCAAGGCCTTGGTGCTGTCGAGATCCGACGCCCGAATGGAAGCATCAGCGCTGATCGCGGTCACTGTGCTTTGCTCGCGCTCGAAACCCCGCTCCACGTGCAACGGTTCCCATGGGCTGGCTTCCTCGTTTTCACCGAGGCAGATTGAATATTTTCCTGGCCAGCCCAACGTCGCCTTGCACGTCGTACCAGGATAAGAACCCCCGATGTTCCGTTTTACCAGTTGCACGAAACGGCCGATCGTTGCATTAGCGCGCCAACCCTCGCCCAAGGCATTGGCGCCGCCGTTGATGTTCAATCGATTCCGAATCGGGCCATTGATGATAAGCATCACTGCCGGACCGCCGGTCGTTGCTTGTAGCGCATAGAGATTCAGTTTCGGATCGCTTAACGCTTCCACTGCGGCAATCAGCACCGGCATGTACTCCGGCTTGCACCCGGCCATGACGGCATTGATGGCGATCTTTTCCACCGTAGCCGGTGCCCACCTCGGCGGAATAGCGCCGATCACATCCTGCGGCTGGCGCTTGCTCGCCGCAATCGTCGCATTTACCCGGTCTTCGGTGGGTGGAATGATCGGCAAACCGTCACCCCACCCTCTTTCCTCAAAAAACGCCTGCGCCGCCCAGAGGTCGTCCGGTATTTCAAAACGTTCGGCCTGAAGTGCTGCTGTTGTCATTGAGCTTTTCTCCGCCGCTGCAAAATGCAGGATTGGCTACTTTCACGATGCAAGACTGTGCTTAAGGGTCGATCTGAGCCGGAGGCGAAAAATCTCGCTTGGGAATCAAACAGATGCTCGCAGGCGCCAGACTGTGTAAAAGTGTTATTTCGCGGCAAACCGAGAAATCTTTCTGTTTATGTAGCTGAAACGCAAGATTTCTCACGGAGTTTACCCTGAGGCATGGAACGGGTTCGAGATGCCAAATTTGCCCAACGCCTTTCACACAGTCTGGCGCTCGTCATGGAGAGCCCAAGCTTTAGTTTCGAGAGACATTTTTCGCCAAACTCGGTCAGCCAACCGCCACCTTTTTCTGCTGAGGCTCGAGCAAGAGATCCACCAGTTTTTCGAAAGCCGCGTCAGCTCTTTGGCTAACTTCGTCGAGCTTAACCGTTCCGATTGGATGTTGAACCACGAGCAGCGGATGATCCGGCGCGCCAAACGCCTCACGCTCGGATTTGGCCAGTGGCTCGAATGCATGCGTGATCACTGTGACTGCGAATCGTCCCCGTTTTTGCAGCTCGATTGAGTCGTGGACACTCCACGACGTACACGACCCTCAATCTCCGAGTCCGCTCAAAACGAAATCCGCCTGCGCCGCCAACTCATCCAAAAAGTGCTTTGGCGCACCCTCCTGGGCCGTAAGCTTGCGGCGCTTGATCACGCCAGAGACTCCGTATTTTTCCCGCAGCAACTCCTCGAAGCGCTCGCCCAGCTTATCGGCGTTCGGTTTGCTGTTGTCGAGTAAACCGACGACCTTGCCGCGCAAGTCGCTGAACCTCGAAACGGCGCCGACGCGCGCCGCCGAGCTTTGCGCTTTTCCTTCCGGACTGAGGACAATCATTTCAGCACCTCCGTATCACCCATTCTTGGCACCAAATTGGCCATCGTCTGTGCTCTTATAGACCATAGAAAGCCTTCGGGTTGTCGTAAAGAATTTTTTGTACTGCGGATTGCGGAATATCGCCGTTGTCGGCGCGCGCTTGCAGCTCTTTGCGAAATTCGAGCTCCATGGAAGGGTCGCGATGGGTGTAATCGGAACCTACCATCAAGTTATCTTCCCCCACGCATTTGAGGATATAGGGGAGATCCTCGTCTACCTGGCAGGTTATGTAGACTCGATTGTCTTTGAAAACATTCGATGCCAGCTCGAGCGACGGTACGCCAAGCACGCTCGTACTCTCACGTCCCTGCTGCCGAAACTGTTGCCGACGGAGATCGTAAGCCACGAACGGCGCCCACATCGAGCCCGCCTCGATGCAGCCAATGCGCAGCTTGGGAAAGCGGCGCGGAATTTTGTGTAAAATGAGGCCCACAATGCCGTTGATGGCGGCCGCCTTCGTGCGCATGAATTGCCCGTGTGAAAATTCCCGGGCGGGAGAAAAATCCGGCATGCCGGAGCCGGTGTGAATGCAAATCGGCAAATCGAGCTTCTCAGCCTCCGCATAAAGCGGCTCGAAGTAGGGATCGGCGGGATATTTGCCGCCTTCGCGGTCACCCTTTTTCAACACTCCGCAGGCACCATGATCCTTGGCCCAGCGTAGTTCAGCCAAGCTCTGTTCCATATTCTGCAGCGGTGGCATGCATACCCAACGAAGTCTGCCCCCAGATTCGCTGCAGCGATCGCCCAGCCAGCGATTATAGCTTTTGCGCATCGCGGTGTTGATTTCAGGTTTTTCGGTGGCCTCCATGAGAAAAAGCGTCGGATAGATCACTTGAATGTCGGTGCCCAGCTCGTCCATATGCTTCAAGCGCGCCCTGACGTCGAGCAGTTCACGGGTTGCCACTGTCGTACCGGAATCCTTATCGCTCCGGATGAAACGAATTTGTCGTTTTCCGTCGATGACCCAATAACGTGCCGGCGGTAGCTTGGGATCTGGATTCGCCGGGTAGGCAGTGGTCGGCTTGAAGGCCGATTCGCCATCGTTCATGTATTCCCACGTGTCATCGGTCTCGTCGATATGCGTGTCCGCATCAATAATTCCCACTATCACTCATCTCCTTTAGCGAAATCGCTGCGCGCGGCTGCCAACGTCCGCGCTCTAACTTGTTTAGTACAAACTCGCTGCCCGGTCAAAACATGGATGGGGCTTGCGTGAGCTTCACAGCCGCGATATAGCACACGCCGTATGGTCCAACTCACGTTGTTCGCCGGCACGGTAATCGCCTTAACCGTCGGCGTGACACTCTTTTTATTGGTGCTCGTCAGAGCGATAAGAAACTCTGCGCCGGTAGCCGACTCGTCAGAGATTGGCCCGCCACGCCCCGAGGGCGAAAGCCCTACACAGTTTGACTGGATGCTCACCGAGCGAGTGGTTCGCGGCTACGACACGCCGGAGCTTTATCGAGAAGATTCTATTGCCCGGTCTGATGGAGTAGCAACTGATAAACAATTGCGCTGATCTCGAATTGTCAACTGTGTCTTTGCCCGATTAATTTTTCACACCGAACACGCGAAAGTACATTTCGGTAAGGCTCGGTTCCATCGTTTTCGCGGCCGCGAACTCTCTTTCAATTGAAGTGTCCAATTTCAACCGGGCTTGCCTCGCGAGTCGCAGCACTTCTGATTCATCGACTTTCGTGAGCCGACCGGCTTCGACCACCCACTCGCCATTGACGAGAACCGAATCTACTGAGGCGCCGTTCTCACATAAGGCGAGCTGCCCGAGAACGTCGTTGAGCGGAGTAAATGCTGCTGTGTCGCGCCGCAAAAGAACGAGATCGGCGAGCTTGCCGGGTGCAATTGCGCCGGCATCGATCCCGAACGCGCGCGCGCCGTTGCGCGTTGCCATGGCGAGAGCTTGTCGCGGCGCCATCCAATCGTTGAAATTGCTGCCCGCCTGATTATGGATTAGCATCGCGAGCCGAATCGCATCGAACATATTCTGTCCGTCATTGGACGCTGCGCCATCCGTGCCCAGAGCTACCTTTACTCCCGCGCGGATGTACTCCTTGACCGGCGCCAAACCGCTGCCGATGCGTAGATTGCTCGCGGGATTGTGGATGGGCGTCGCCCCTCGCTTGGCAAAAAGCTCAATGTCGTCCGGCTCAACCCATATGGCGTGCGCCAATGACATTGTTTCACCGAGAATGCCGATTTCATCCAAATGCCTCAGCAAGGAAGTGCCGTAAATGCGCCGTCCCATAATCGCCTGCGGTTTGGTTTCCGCTAGATGAATGTGGATGGGTAGCTTTCGTTTGCGCGCCAGTTCCGCCGAGCCGACGAGAAGCCGATCCGTACACCGCTGCACCGCCGAAGGTCCGGGACAGGCGATCGTCAGCTTTTCGGGCGCATGAAACGCCTCGACGAATGCTTCGCAGTCATCGATCCATGCCTGAGTCGCTTTCGCTTCGCTCGCGCTCATGCGCTGGATCTCATCACTCACCTCCGAGGCTGAGTTCTCGAGGGGTATTGTCTCTTCGTAATTTTTATCGGAAAGCGTCAGCGCGACCACGTGACGCAAACCGAGATCGCGCATGGCTTGAATCGCGCCGCCGGCACCCATAAACCGGCACGCCTGATTACCGAAGAAATGATCGAGCACCGTCGTCGTCCCGTTCTTGAGCATCTCCATCCCGCCGAGCAGCGCGCTCGCGTAAAAATCTTCCTCGCGCATATCGCGCAGCGAGGCACGATAATAAGTGCGCCAGATTTCCAGCGGCTTGCTCGGCATCATGCCGCGCACCAGATTGGCCGGCGAGTGACAGTGCGCATTGATCATTCCGGGAATCGCAATTAGCGGCTCCGCCTCAATGATCCGGTCGAATGGGCCCGAAGGCGTCGACGCCGCCGGCCCGACATAGGCAATTCTGTTCCCGTCTACGGTGATAGCGCCGCGCTCGATGACGTCATTGTTTTCGTTCATGGTGACAACCAGCGCGTTACGAAGCAGAGTTTTCATCATTGACCTCACAAAAAAACTAAAGGCACGGAAACCGTGCCTTTAGTTTGGCGAACGAGTTTGTCGCCTAGACAAATCCCATCTTGCGGCCCCAGTTCTCCGGATCTTGGAGAAAGTCGATAATGTGCTTGCTCGACTCCTGAGTGAAATAACTTTTGCTCAAGCCGGTATCCAGGACGTCATCCCAGTTTGCGAGCACGTGCAACTCTATGTCGTTTTTCGCCAGATTCAGCTTTCCTTCGTGCTGGTCCAACCGATCCGAAGCGTAATCGAAGACACACAAACAGTGCGTCATCCTGGCGCCCGCACCTCGGATACCGATATTGAAACGCAGCTTGCTAAGACCGTCCGTAATCAGATCTTCGACCAGCATCACGCGCTTGCCCGGTTCCAAAATACCTTCTATCTGTTTGGTGCCTCCGTAACCTTTCGGTTGCTTGCGAATATAAATCATCGGCTTCTTGATCAGATGAGACACGAACGAGGCGTACGGGATCCCGGCGGTTTCACCGCCGGCAACCACATCGAAGTTGTCCAGACCGATATTGACCTCCGCCTCCTTGGCCAGCGCAGCGACGATATATTCGCGTTCCTCGGCGAACGATAAGAGCTTGCGGCAATCGATATACACAGGTGAAATCCTGCCGGACACGAAAACAAACGGCTGGTCTTTATAAACCGCAATAGATTCGGTGGAGAGCAGAATTTCCGCGACTCGATGAGACACTTCACTCATGGGAATACCTTTCGGAAATAGGCTACGCAGCGTATAACACGCGGGCAATATCTTGCCAATAATCTTCGCCGCGCTCGGGCAGATTTTCAGTCCGGCGCGAAGCTGTTAGTATAGGCCGCTCATGAAGCACATTCCCGTTGCTGCGCTCGCGCCCCGAACGAAACTCCCGATGGTGAACAAACGGCGACTCATGCGCGACCTTAACGCGATCGGCCGCATCGGCATTGGTGACCGCGGCTCGGTGACTCGTTTGGTTTTTTCTATCAAAGAGCTGCGTAGCCGCCAACTGCTGCTGCACCTGATGCGCCAAGCCGGATTGAAAATTCACATTGACGGGATTGGCAACATCTTCGGCCGTTTCGAAGGCCGTGATCGCAAGGAACCCGCGGTTCTCGCCGGCTCTCATCTGGATACCGTGATTCACGGCGGCAAATACGACGGTCCGGTGGGCGTGGTCGGAGCTCTGGAAGCCGTTCGGACGATACGTGAAAATGGGATTTCCGTGCGCGCGCCGCTGGAAGTCGTTTGCTTCGTCGGTGAAGAATCCAGCCGCTTTGGGTTTTCGACATTAGGCAGCAGCCTCGTCGCCGGAAAAGTGGATCTGAAGGATTTGACCCACGCCGTCGATCCTCAGGGCACGAAGCTCGCCGATGTACTGCTAAGCTTGGGCATTTCTCCGCGAAATCTCCGGCAACTTCAGCGCGAGCCCGCGAGCCTGAAGGCGTATTTGGAGCTCCACATCGAGCAGGGCCCGGTGCTCGAAGCGAAAGGCAAGCGCATCGGTCTGGTCACTTCGATCGCGGCGCCGAGCCGTTTTAGAGTTGTATTTAAAGGACGGGCGGATCATTCCGGAACGACTCCCATGGAAATGCGCAAAGACGCGTTGGTCGCGTCGGCGCAATTGATCGAATATATAGAAACCGTCTGCCGGAAATATTCATCGATGGCACAAGGTCGCGTGGTGGGAACGGTTGGCGCGATGAAAATCGAGCCGGGTGTGATCAACGCCGTGCCCGGGCGCACCGAGCTGTCCATTGACATTCGAAGCACCCTAGCGCAATCAAAAGCGCGCGTGGCTCGCATGGTCAAGGAACAAGCTCGCGTCATCGCGGAGCGCCGCGGACTCGGCATTAAAATTCTTAAGATCCGTGAAGAGAATCCTGTACCACTCGACCCGGACTTGCTTCGGCTGACCGAGAACATTTGTCAAAGCAAAAGAATCGACTACGAAATCATGCCATCCGGCGCGGGTCATGACGCGATGCAGATGGCCAAAATAACCCCGGCCGCAATGATTTTTGTTCCGAGCCGACGCGGGATCAGTCACAACCCGCTTGAATGGACTGATCCCGACGATATCGCTCTCGGCGCACAGTTGTTGATGGAAACGCTGATTCGAGTGGGCAATGAAGAATTCTAAGGCTCGGCAAAAGAAAATTTTGCACGCGTCGCAAATCAGCTCGATTTTCGAGCGCTTTAGAAAAGAAATGTCGCGGCGCTACGATAGCCTCGATCAGGTGGTTTTTATTGGCGTGCGCACGCGCGGGCCCTACATCGCCAAGCGGCTGGCGCAGCTGATCAAGAAACACCACGAGATCATGATACCCGTCGGTGAGATGGATATCACTTTATATCGTGATGATTTGAACGCGCTTTTGCCCGGCGGCAACATCGATCATACGCGCATTCCGTTCGATATTGCCAATAAAGTGGTCGTGCTGTTCGACGATGTGCTCTACACCGGACGAACTGTGCGTGCAGCCGTAGACCATTTGATTGATCTCGGTCGGCCGCGCATGATTCACCTCGCGGTGATGATCGATCGCGGCGGGCGCGAGTTACCGATCGCGGCAAATTATGTCGGCAAAACGGTCCGCCTGCCGGCCGGCATGAATATTCAGGTGCGATTGAAGGAAATCGACAAGCGGGATGAAGTCGTCATTGAATAGGTTTGGCGAGCTCACACGGGCGTTACCATTCGCCCGTGCCGCTTCCAGAGACTTGAGGTTAACTGAAGTAAGCGGGAATGCGCTTAAGCACTTGGCGAAAAAATGATGGTGCTGCGCTTCATAAGGGCCATGACGTCACTGGCATCGCGATGCCCTTCCACAAACTGTCGCAATGCCGTCAGCTGACTCGGTGAATAATAACCGGTACATTTCTCCATCAGCTCGTCAATGACCGGCAGAGGCAACTCGCAGTAGCTCGTCCGGTCGTCGCTATCGGAATGTTCATCGGCACCGAGAGTCTCGGGATCAAGACTCTGAATCACGCGCTCCACCAGGGCAATAAAGAAATTCGTCTGCTCATCAGTCAGCGGCTTCGAAGGAGCCCGCGAAAAATGCCGCTGCATTTCTTTCCGAATGGCATCCGACTGAATTTCGACGCGCGTCTCCGTTTGCAGCAAACTTCCGTCGACGATTTCATAAACCAGCGGCTGCTCGATGGTGGGCCGGCTTCGGCGCAGTAATACGGTTTGTTTCTCATTCGTGACCTGGACGTAGCCGACGTTCATAGGATCGTAGGCCGAGCCGCGTGGAAAAACGGTGTTGCCGGTCGACTGCAGCGGTTCAAGCCAATGCCCGGCGTGACGATCCATGAAATCCCGCCAGTCGTCGACCGGTTTTTCTTGGAGTTCGCCGGCGCCAAGGTCGTAGACGTGCGACCGGTCAAATGGGCTGACGTGATGAATCGCACCGCAATTGCGGCACCAGATGTAGCGACCGCTATCCATAGTTGCGCTGGTGAAGCGGTAATGATCCGCTGCCGGGTGCTTGAGAGGGAAACTGCATCGTCACACGCGTGCCCATACCCGGTTTGCTGTTGACGGTGACAGTCCCGCCGATCAAATCAGCCATACGGCGCGCCACCGTCAATCCCAGACCGAGACCGGAATGGGCTCGTTGCGTTGAACTGTCGGTCTGATGAAACGGTTCGAAAATCGAATCCAGTTTGCTCGCTTCAATGCCGATTCCCGAATCGCTGATTTCGAAATTGATTCCGGGCTTGTCGGAACGAGCCTCAACTTTTACCGTGATCTCGCCTTCGTTCGTAAACTTCACGGCGTTATTAAATACGTTCTGAAATATTCTTTCGACCTTCGCCCGGTCGCTGACCAAGCTGAGATCTCGATCACTCATCTGGATATCGATCTTGAGACTCTTCTCGCGAATTGCTTTTTCGTGACGTTTCACCGTTTCGTTGATGATGTCGCGCGGATCAAACTTCTCCAGCGTCGCGTTGGCATCTCCGGCATTGAGAGAAGTCATCCAGAGAACGTTATCGATCAATTCGAGGAGTTCTTCCGAGTTGCGGTAAACCGTCTCGAGAACCTTTTGTTGCTCGTCAGTCAATCTGCCGATGACCTGGTTCAACAAAAGATAGACGAACCCGACCACCACGCTGAGTGGAGTTCTGAGCTCGTGGGAAATGTTCGAGAGAAAATCCGACTTGACTTGCCGGAGTCGAGCTTTGGCGTTGCGCCGTTCCAAGCCGCGTCGAACTAACGAAAGAATGTGATTCACGTCGAAAGGCTTGGAAATATAATCGAAGGCGCCGAGCCGCAAACCTTCTATGGCCGTATCCAAGGATCCATAGCCTGTGATGATAATGGCCTCGATATCCGGATCGTGCTGCTTTACCTTCTCCAGTACGTTGATACCGCTAAACCCGGGCATTTTCAGATCCAGTGTGACCAAGTCCACTGGGAGCTTTTTGAGCATTTCCAAGGCTTGGCTACCGCGGTCAGCGGTGTGCACGTTGTAATATGGGTTCAGAATCATCTTGAGCGACTCACGCGGACCCATCTCGTCGTCGACAACTAGGATATTGGGCTTGCTGGTATCCATAGCCGCCCAAGAAGCAATCACAATGCCGTCTGGCAAATACCTAAAATCTAAGGCTTTCGCTAAGAAACGTTGGCTATGGAAGAAACTTCAGGGAACAAATTTGTCCAATTAGGTCGATAATTTCATTTCCGAATCGGACTCGTTTGGATCTGTGATCTTCAATTTTTCTATGCGGTACTTGAGGATACGCCGGCTGGTGCCGAGTAGCGATGCGGCTTTGGTCTGATTAAAACCGGTGCGTTGGAGTGCCTTGACGATCAGCTCTCGCTCGAACTCATCCACGGCATCGCTCAGGGGACGTGAACCGCTCAATACATCCTCTTTGAGGGTTGCCGTCTGATCTGTAGATCTCATCCCAATCGGGAGATCCCGCAGCATGATGGTTTCGTGTGGCGTCAATATGGTTAGCCGCTCGATCAGGTTTTCCAGCTCGCGAATATTGCCCGGCCACGGGTATGCGGTAAAAAAATCGACCACTTCGGGAGACAAGCTCTTGGGTGCAATCGAATGCTCCTGAGCTTTCAAGCGCACGAAGTGGTCGAGTAACAGCGCGATATCGTCGCGCCGCTCTCTCAGCGGCGGCAGAAACAGCGCCACAACGTTGAGGCGATAAAACAAGTCGGGACGAAACTCCGCGTTTTTCGCCATCTGCTCGAGGTCGCGATTACTTGCGGCGATGACGCGCACATCGACCTTGATTTCATCCGTGCCGCCGAGACGAGTAAAGGTTTCTTGCTCAATGGCGCGCAAGAATTTAGCTTGCGTCCCGAGATTGAGCTCACCAATTTCGTCGAGGAACAGCGTGCCGCCATGCGCCAGCTCGAACCTGCCAACTTTCTTTTGAGAAGCGTTGGTGAACGCGCCACGCTCGTAGCCGAAGAGCTCGCTTTCGATCAGAGTGTCAGGCAATGCCGCACAGTTCACCACAACAAATGGCTTCGAGCGCCGGTCGCTATTGTAATGAATTGCGCGCGCAATGAGTTCTTTGCCTGTACCGCTCTCTCCGGTGATCAAGACTGTACTTTTCTTCGCCGCAACCATGCTGACGGCTTTGAAAACTTCGACGATCTGTTTCGACTTGCCGATGACATAATCGATGCCATACTTGCGACCGACTTCTTCCTTCAATCGTTCTAGTTCCCGCGACAACTGCACTTTCTCGAGCGCATGTTCGACCCTCATTCGCAGCTCTTCGATATCAAAAGGCTTCGTGACATAGTCAAATGCGCCGGTGGCTTTTGCCGCAAAGGCGGTGCGCGCGGTATTCAGTCCGGTCAGCATGATCACCTGGCACTCGCCATTCGCGGATTTGATTTGCTTCAGTACCGCGAGCCCGTCGGTCCCGGGCATCATGATATCCAAAAGAACCAGGTCGGGATTTTCGTCCGTTGTTTTTTGGATCGCGTCTTCGGCGGACGCCGCCTCAATCGTGCGATAAGTTTTGTTGAAGACGAGCTGCAGCGACTGGCGCACTCCTGGTTCGTCATCGACGATCAATAACAACGGCTGGCTCTTGTCAGTTTTCTTGTCCGTGCTCTGCAATCGGGAACTCCATTCTCAGTATTTCTCTGTCACCCTCCGACGGCTCGCGCTTAAAACGGCCGCCGTTCTTTTCTAAAAGATATTTGGCGAGTAGCACGCGAAGCGGGAGAATGCTTTCAATGGGCTTAGACAAGGCATTCTCAATATACCGGCCGATCGATGACATGCGCGGCTCTTCGCGTAAATGGCTGATGGTCAATACGCCGTTGGACGTTGATTGCAGCCGGATTTCGCTGCCGATTTTTGTCTCCCATAAGGTCGCTAACAAGACGTTCCGCAGAATGTAGGTAAGCTGCGCTTCGTCCGCCCGGATCACGTGAGCCGCGCCGTTTTCCTCCCATGCAAACTGGGTTTGCCGCTTCGCGCACTCGGCTTGCAACTCGACTACGATCGCGCGCACTTTGTCGTCGAGCGAAAGGTCTCCGGGTTGGGGTTGGCGGAAATCCGCAAACTCGATCATCACCTCCAACAACTCGTCCATGCGCTCGATGTCGCCCCCGACCACTTCTTGGAATCGCGTGCGAAAGTTCTCGTCCTGATATCGATCGCCGAGTAACTGGGCGAAAGTCTTAATCGTCACCATTGGATTTTTGAATTCATGAGCCAGTTCATGAATCACTAGGTTCAAATCGACGGACCGGCCGTGACCGTTTTTATCGTTCGCGGCCGAATAGGGACGCAACTGCGGCTCAGCAGACGAGAGTTCCATAGCTGAAGGACGGCGCGCCACTTGGGAATAGCTCACTGATTCTTCCGCCCTTACGTTCGTTTCGCCAAACTCAAAAACCAGATCATCCGCAGAGATCGTAAGCTTGCGCCGTAGTGCAAGCGTTCGAGCAATGACAGTTTCCAATTCTTTGAGGTTTCCGAACCACAGGTAATTACGCAGCCGGCTGTTCGCTTCGGGAGAGATCAGCGGTTCACCGAGATGTAGAACTTGTCCGTACACACGAGCGAACCACGCGGCCAATGGCGCAATGTCTTCCTGGCGTTCGCGTAACGGCGGCAGGTTTAACGTCAAGGTGGCGAGTTTGTAATATAAGGCTTCAAGAAATTCGCCGCGATACACTTTTTCGAGCAGATCGTTACTTGACGTCGAGACATACCTCACGTTTGCGAGTTTCTGTTCGACTTCCTGGGCAAAATTAAACAGCGACGACTGTGCCGATGACGAGCTCCTATCCAAGTTATGAATGATTAGGTTTATCGGCGTAGTCACGAAGCCCTCATGAAAAGAGAGCTGCAATGCTTTTTGTG
>JBIOXP010000087.1:0-15967 GCA_044869705.1 Binatia bacterium
CGCCGCTCGAACGCTTCGCGGAAGCTCACGCGCGCTTCGCCAGCGATCAACGCGCCATCGACGACCTGAACTTCGCTCGGTTTGACGCCCAGCACCTGAGCGCCAATTTTCGTAAACTGCTGCTTCAAATCACGCGCGGCCCTTTGCACCGCAGTGCCCATCAGCGTTGTCGACCGGCTCGAGCCCGTGGAACTGTCATATGGCGTGGCCTTCGTGTCAGCCCCCGCGACGCGAAATTGATCCATCGACAGGGTCAACTCTTCGGCGGCGATCTGGGTCAATGTCGTGCGCACGCCTTGTCCCATTTCCGTGCTTCCCGCGGCAATGTGCACAATCCCATCGGACTGCATGCGGATCATGGCGACGGAAACCGGCGTGGCGCCGGCGTTCGTGATGGCGCACGCCATTCCGACTGCGGCGTTGTTTTTACTGCGCGATTTTTTCCAGGCGCTGGCACGAACCAATGTCTTCAAACTCGATGACAGATCGGCATCGATGCCTTTCAAACCCGGCCGGAGTTCCTGTCCTGGCTTCAGCAAGTTCTTCATCCGTAGGTCGGCCGGATCCATGCCGAGTCTCTGGGCCAACATTTCGATTTGCGACTCGCCCGCATAGATCACCTGAGGCGCGCCGATGGCGCGATACGAGCCTGCCGATCCGGTATTGGTATAGACCTGATAAGCGTTCGTGCGGATATGCGGGATCCAGTACGGACCGAGGACTCGCGTTGCCGAGCGCGCAGTCACCTGCGGACCGTTGTCGTCGTAACCGCCTGTGTCGAGATAAATTTCCGCTTCGCGCGCCATCAGGGTGCCATCCCGCTTCACCCCGGTTTTGATGCGCACACGGGCACCGTGGCGGCGCACCGTAACCATCGACTCGCCGACTGAATTGCAAATCCGCACCGGCTGTTTCGCCTTGCGCGCCAAAGCCACTACGAGCGGCTCGAACTTCGTGTATGACTTGCTGCCATAACCGCCGCCAAGATAGCTGATGATCATGCGCACTTTCGTCGGCGGCACCTTGAAGATTTTGGCAATATCGCCCCGCACCTGAAACGGATGCTGCGCCGACGACCACACGGTAATTTCGTCGTCCATGCCGTAATCAGCGACAACCGAGTGCGGCTCCATCGCGTAGTGATACACCATGGGAAACGTAAAGATATCCTCGACCACCTCGTCAGAGTGAGAGAATCCCTCTTCGACATCGCCGCGCGCGACTTTTTCGTGCGTGCCGATGTTGCCGGCCTTGTCTGCGTGTATGAGCGGCGCATCCTTCTTCAGCGCGGCGTCAAGACCGACCGCCGCAGGAAGCTCCTCGTATTGCACTTGAATCAATGACAACGCTTCTTCTGCCGTGGCCAAATCGACGGCGGCGACCGCCGCCACCGGCTCGCCAACATAGCGCACTGTGTCGGTCGCGATGACCGGTCGCCCGCTGTAAATCGAGTTTAGATCGGCGATATCGGAAGCGGTTAACACCGCGATCACGCCCGGCAATTTCTCGGCTTGGCTGGCATCGATCGATACGAGGCGGGCGTGCGGATAAGTGCTGCGGAGAATTTTGCCGTGCAGCATCCCCGGAACCCTGAGATCGCCGACAAATTTCGCCTTACCGGTAACCTTGTCTATGCCGTCGACCCGGGGCACGCTATGCCCGACGTATTTGAATTGCCGCTTCGCCATTGATTTTTCTGCGTGAAATTTACGTCGAACCTAACAAGTTTTTGTAGTTCAAGAAAGAACCTTGGCCTTCGATTTTAGGACCGGAAGTTTCGCACGGTAAGTCAGTTTATAAGGCGCTTCGCTCAAAACTCACGCCAACGTGACTTCGAGCATACTGACAAATCTGTTCCCCCGAATTTGCTACTGCGTCCAAAGGAAATTTCCAGCCAAAATCGAGATATGGATTGACATCGTCTGATTGCAGCGCGCCGACTCGGCGTGCTAGACAAACAAGGACTGTTCACCGCAAATTCGTGCAAGGAGGTGCTTATGATTTCCGCCCAAGACCTGAAAGGCGCACTGGCAATCATGCCCACGCCGGCGAAAGAAGGCGCCGATCGTCTCGATGCGACCAACACGGTGGATCTTGATGAGACCGCACGCCTGACCGAGAGTCTCGTGCGCGACGGCGCCGCCGGCATCATGGCGCTCGGCACCATGGGAGAGTGCGCGACCACAGCGCAAAACGATTACGAAGCTTACGTCGATTGTTTGCTGAAAACCGTGCGCGGCCGCATCCCGACCTTCGTCGGCGCTACCGCGCTGGCCGGTCATGAAATTGCGCGGCGCATCAAGTTCATAAAAGAACGAGGCGCTACTGGCACACTGTTGGGCATTCCGATGTGGCAACCCGCCACTCTCGACATGGCGGTGAAGTTTTATGCCGACGTGGCGCAAACGTTTCCGGACTTTCCCATCATGGTTTACGCCAATCCGCGCGCGTTTCGCTTCGCCTTTGACGCTGATTTTTGGGGGCCCGTCGTGGAAAAGGCTCCCACGGTCATGTCAGCCAAATTCTCCAGCAAAGCGATTTTAAAGAAAGTTGTCGAGGTCACCCGCGGCCGCGTGAACTTCGTGCCGCCCATCGGACTTGCCTATGAGTTTGCCCAGATTTCGCCCGAAACTCAGACGACCTGTTGGATTCCGTCTGTCGGCCCACAGGTCGCCATTGCTCTGATGAACGCGCTGGCGAGTCGTGACGCAGCGCAAGCCAAGGCCGTCGCAGACGATATCGCTTGGGCCAATGAACCGCATCACGCGATCACCGGGTCGCAGGAAATTTTCGCCTCCTATAACATCCAGCTCGAAAAAGTATTGATGGCCGCTTCCGGTTACTGCAAAACCGGCCCGATCCGGCCGCCTTACAACGTGATGCCGGAGGAATTCCGCAAAGCGGCGACCGAAGGCGGCCAACGCTACGCCAAGTTGCGCGAGAAGTATTCAAAGCTTGGTTGATTGGATTCGAGGAGCAGAAATGAAATTGGACGGTCAAGTCGCGCTCATCGTTGGCGGCGCGCGCGGAATTGGCGAGGCCATCGCCCATAGTTTTGCCCAAGAAGGGGCAACAGTTGTCCTCGTCGACTTGGAAAGAACGAAGCCACAGCTCGATGATGTGGCTAAAGCAATCGAGCACCACGGCGGCACCGCGGTCGCGATTACGGCCGATTGCAGCGATGACCATCAGGTCAAGGCGCTGGTCGACGAAACCGTGCGTCGCTTCGGCCGTATCGACATCCTCGTTAACAGCGCCGGTTTTCGCGGTCCGCTGGTGCCGGTCACCGATATCAGCGAAAAAGAATTCGATGACGTTGTCCTTTACAACCTGAAGCTCGTTTTTTTATGCTGCCGTGCGGTTTTGAAGCAGATGGTGAAACAGAAAAGCGGCAGCATCGTCTGCATCTCCGGCACGGCGGGACGAGAAGGGATGGCTATGCGCGGCTCGCTCTGCGCAGCCAAGTGGGGCGTCACCGGCCTGACACAGACGATCGCTAAGGAGTTCGGGCCGTACGGAATTCGTGCGAACCTGATCTGCCCAGGGGGCATGGACGAGCCGGATTTGCGCGAGATGTACGCTCAACGCGCAAAGAATTTAGGCATGAGCGTCGAAGCGCATGAAGCGCAAATCCTAGCGCTCACTCCTCTGCGCAAATACGCTAAACACGACGAAGTCGCCAAAGCGGCTCTCTTCCTCGCCTCGAGCGATTCTTCGCATACGACGGGAGAATCGCTGAACGTCTCTGGTGGACGATTGATGAGTTGAGCCGACCAACGCTCCGTCGTCCTGCGGAATGTGACAAAATTGCATTCCTACAACGCCGGTTTGACGCGGCATAAGAACGACCGATGCGGCAGCGAGCCGCTGATGGGGTCGGCGAGGTCGGAGCCGATCAGAAGGCTCGGGTTGGCTGACGCTGCACCGTACGAGTCGTAGCCTGGCAGCTCGAGCTCTTTACATTCCTGCCACCAGCCGTGCTGACAGCACACTACCCCGGGCGCAATGGCATCGGTGACCCGCGCTTTCGCGCGCATTGAGCCGCGCGGGCTCTCGATAATCATCCATATTTTATCGGCAATTTGGTAACGCGCGGCAGTTTCAGGATGTATGTCTGCGGTTGGATGCGGCGAGGCTTTGCGCAGGCTCGCCAGACCACGTAACTGGCTGTGAATGAACGTCGTAAATTTGGCGTTGGTCAGGACCAGCGGATACTCGCTCGCGAGTTCCGGGCGGCTAACTGGACTGATCATAGGCTCAACATATTCCGGCAGCGGTGGAAATCCGTTTTCGGCGAACACGTGTGAAAAAATTGCGACCTTTTTATCAGGCGTGTTGAAGCCGCGAGGTTTCCCGCTTGGGTCCGCTTGGGCAAATTTCTGGTAACGCGGCGGCAGCGAAACCGTGATGCCACCGGACGAAGCTTTGAGTTCCCCGAGTGAAATGCCCGTTGGCGCGAGTTCGTATTCGTAGGCCGCGGCAACATCACCGTCCCAGAATGTCTCACCCAATCCGAGCCGTTTTGCCAGCTCGAAAATAATCCATGTATCGGAGCGGCGTTCCGCCAGGGGCTCCACCACCGCCGGCCGATACTGAACGTGAACTCTGCCGCGCTGACGATGTTTGAAATCATTCGACAGATTCGCCATCTCGAGAAAGCTGGTCGCTGGGAGAACGTAATCGCACAGTTCCGCCGTCGGCGTCATGAACAATTCCGCGGCAACCGCGAAATCCAAAGCGCGAAAGGCTTCGCGCGCTCTTTGCGAGTCGCCGGTGTTCATCACGGTGTTGGAGCCGAAATTCAACAGCGCTTTGACCGGATAAGGGCGATTTTCCAGAATCGCGGTGAACACATCGTAAGCGGCGCAGTTTCCGGGCTTGGCCGGCGGTCCGAGCGGCTTGCGTTCCCGGCCGATTCGTTCGAGCGCTGTTTCCTTCGACAAAAATTCTTTGCCGGAGACCGCGTTCAGGGGTGCCTTGGGAAAAACGACATTGCCGCCGGTCGCATCGAAATCACCGAGCAAGGCGTACAATGTCGCAATCGCCCGGCTCGTCTGAGTGGCATTGGTATGCTGGCCGACACCGTTGTGCATGAACATGCTGACCGGCCGATTCGCCGCGAGCAGGCGTGCCGCCTGGCGAACTTTTTCGCTTGCTATCCACGTGATTGCGGCGGATTTTTCCGGAGCAAATCGCCCAGCCAACGCTGCAAGCCGCGCGAACGCCGGCTCGCAAATGAGGGTTTCGCCATCAGGCGTTGTAATGCGCCGTTCACCGGATAAGGCAAGCAGCGCCGACGGTTCGTCATACAAACCGCTTGCCGGGTCATAAACCACCGGGCGCTTGGCGTTCTCGTCCCAGGCAGCAAAGCGAGCCGGCGAGCCAGCCGGCGTCAGATCGGCTTCCGTAAGAGGCGCACCGTTATCGCAGCGAATCAAAAAAGTTCCGTTCGTCCACTGGCGCACGAACGTTTCATCGAAGAGCTTCTCTCGGATCATGACGTCGATCAGCGCCAATGCCAGGGCGCCGTCAGCGCCCGGACGGACCTGCAGGAGAACATCGGCTTGAGCGGCGATGCCGACCCGGCGCGGGTCGACGGCGACGATCTTCATACCGCGTTTTCTCGCCGCGACGATATCATGCGCGAGAATCAGCGATGTCGCACTCGGGTTATGGCCCCAGAGCAAGAAAGCATTGCTGCACGCGACATCCGGAGTTGGTATTTCCACGCCGAACGTATAAGTGAACCCAGTATCCTTATGCCAATTGCACACGTGAGTTGTGGACACCCAGTTCGGGCTTCCGAAGCTGTTTAGAAAACGCGCGAGCCAGCGTTCGGCGTCAGAGACCGAGGTTCCCCCGCCGGTTCCCTTGGCGAGGGCGACAGCGCGCGGCCCAAATTGGTCACGAATGCAAAGCAATCGTTGGGCAATTTCGTCAAGCGCCTGTTCCCAGCTGATCTTTTGCCATCCGGGATCGGGATCTCCTTTTGGCTTCGTTCTCTTGAGCGGGTAATTCAATCGGTCCGGATGATATACGAGCTCGGGCGCCGCCTTGCCCTTGAGACAAAATACTCCACCGTTCGGATGATCATGATCAGCTTCGAGCCGAACGACCTTGCCATCGAGAACCGTTGCCACAGTGGCGCAATGCGCCGTGCACAACGCACAAAACCCACGAACAGTGTAGTTAGTCTCAGCAGGCTTTAGCATTGCATGTAAGCTTACCGATGCTGCTGCTCATAGTCGAGAGGAACGTTTGCGCCAGTGAAGGCGCGCTCCGATCATGTCAGCCATGCGTTTTGTGATTCTGGCTTTGTAGCCACTGGATTCTCACGGTCGAATTGCCAGTGCAGCGGGTTTTCTTGTATGTATTGCCGGATCCGGTTGAGGGATTCCTGGTTGCCGATGATATGTTCGTAGTAATTCCGCTGCCAGATCTTGTCGGTACGCCCGTTTTCGCGAAACCATTTGGTCACGCCGATTTTGAAGCCACGAACGATAGAACCAACTGTTTTGGAGGGCGACCTGAGTTTGGGTGCCACATCGTCGTTGTGTAGAGGCGAAAAATGTTTCGCCCCTACAGCCGGTTCTCTAATCGTTATAATACCGTGCACATGGTTGGGCATGACAACGAACGTATCCAAATCTACATCTGGAAAATGCGTCGCAATAGCTAACCAGCATTGTTCAGCTATCTTTCCATTATCATTCAAACGCATCCCGCCGTCTGTGACTTCACCGAACAGAAATATTCGCTTTTCGGTGCAAATCGTGACGAAATAAAACCCGGTCTGCGCATAATCGAAATTTCGTAATCGAATGCTGCGCCGCGAATGCTTGTTAGGATTTGACTGCATGATTGCCGTTGGGGCAGAAAAGTTTCGCCTCGTTTGTTTCAGGTCAAATAGCCCTTTTCCCGCCAGAACTTCTCGGCCGCACGATGTAGCGGAATTACCAGCGGCCCATCCGGCGTGTCGCGGCACATGCGATCCAGCGGCAGCGGACCGGGTTCCTGCCAGCCGATTCTCTCCTTCCGGGCTTCCAACGCGGCGCAGATCGAGGTGATGATTTCATCCGGCACATCCACATGGGTGTAAACCGCGAAGCCGCTGAAATCGAGAGTCGGCACATCTTGCGATAAATTGGGATAGCGCGTCCTTGGAATCAGAGCTCGACGCAACCCGAGGGCTTCCAATTGCGCCAGCATCGGCTCCTCTAACTGAAGTACGCGCATGCCCGCCGCCGCGGCGGCATTGACCCAGCCGCGCACTGCTTCATCGACGACCATATCGACTTCGCCCCGCGCTACGGCACCGAGTCGGTTATCGGTTTGTGGTAAGCCGTCATCGTAGCGCACCTGCCCGCCCCATGAGCGTATATCCACGAGCGAAAAACCGGCAGCTGCGAAAACCGCGTCGACCACGGGGTGAAGCGTATGATCCTTTTGACCCCGAAGGGAAATCCGTAACGGACAGCGTCGCTCGCGAACCTCGGGAAGCGATTTCAAGCCGGTGCGCTCGGTTACGGCAAACGCGAGCTGATCCGGCGACGGAATGATCGTAATGGCGCGCAGAGGAATCGGCGCAGCAAACGGCCCGGTACCACGCGCGGCGAGAGCCAAAAACCCGGCCGAATTGATGATTGCCAACTGCACTTCGCCACGCGCGACCTGATCGATTGCCGCAGGTCCGTCACTGGCGAAAAGCGTGATCGGCCATTTATCGGCGCCTTGTTGGCGCAAGTTGACGCACACCTGCCGCTCTTTCCAGTTGATTTGATCCACTAAATCCGATGCGACTTCGAGCACCAAGCGCGATCGAATGGTGTCTCTGCCGACGTTTCGGTTTGGCATTTCACCGGTACTTTCCCGATCACTTTCTACAGCCATATTGATAAATCAGTCGGTCGTCCTGAGCGCCGGAGTCTTATAAAAAATAACTTTCAGCGGGCCGGCCGCGGGCGATTTTTTTTGCGACCGGCGTTAGCGGCACCAAAATCCGCCGGCCTGCGGCTATTGGGGATTCCTCTGTGTTGCTGCCGAACCACTGCAACTCATTTTCATCCGCTGTGATGTACCAATTCACTACATGAATTCCTGTGTAGAAACTCATCTTGCCGCCAATTTGTCATCTCGGACGTGAGCGAAGGATCGCTTGGCAGTTTCTCAGTGCAATTAAGCGCGAGCTTCTGCGCGAAGTTTAGCCTGAGTAGAATCGAAGGGCCTCAGAATGACGTCCGTGTTGATTAGCCCGATTAGACAAACGTCAGTATTCCTCGGCCGAGAATCCGGCCATGCTCCAAGTCGTCCACCGCCTGGTTGATCTGCTCGAGCTTATAACGTTTCGTGACCAGTTCATCCAGCTTCAACTTGCCGGTCCGGTACCAACGAATGAAGGTTGGAAAATCGCGTTCCGGCTTGCAGTCCCCACCGCTGGTGCGCGTAAATGAGCGACTGCCGGCAAATAGGTTTGTGTCAAGGATCGTTTTTGCATCCGGCGGTGTAATACCAATGAGCAATGCCGTGCCGCCGCGGCTCCTTCCGGAAAAACCGGGCTTCACGGCGCGGAGAATTTGCTCCTGAGTCTCCGGCAATCCGACCGCATCGATGGCGAAGTCGGCGCCTCCGTCGGTCAGATCTTTGATTCTTTGAATCGGATCGATTTTTTTGGAATTGACGACATCGGTTGCGCCGAACCGGCGCGCAAACTCGAGCTTCTGATCGCTCACATCGACGGCAATGATCGGGTGGGCGTCGACCACCGCCGCTGCCGAGATTGCGCACAGGCCGATCCCGCCTGAGCCGATGACCACCACCGATTGCCCGCTCCGCACCTGAAGCGTATTGATGATCGCACCGGCGCCGGTCATCACTGCGCAGCCGATAATCGAAGTCACGTCCGTCGCGATTCCCGCGGGCAATGGCAAAACGACGCGCTCCTGCGCCAAGGCACATTCCGCCCATGTCGCTGCCGAATGCATAACCTCTTTCCCGCGCCAGTCCGCGGCGTATTGCGTCCGATCGTTTAGCGCATGCATGACCAGCGGCTGATTTGTCGTGGCGTTATCGCGATCGACCCACGTGGTGATCACGTGATCGCCTTCTCGCACATGACGAACCTCGCGTCCCTTTGCCACCACAACCCCGGTCGATTCATGTCCCAAAAGCTCTGGCAACCGATGTCCCGGCCGCGGCGGTCGCTGGATCGTGTGCAGCTGCGAGTGACACACGCCGCTGGCAAATAACTTGACCAGGACTTGGTCGGGCCCGGGATCAGGAAACTCTACTTCGTCGACGATCAACGGCTGTTTGGGTGCAATGAATATTGCCGCTTTGGCTTTCATGGTTTACTTGCGTCTATTGCGTTATCGCCGTCGATCGCCGCGAGCCGCGCCGAACCGATTCTTTCCCGCATGCGTATAGTGCCGCGCAAGCTTTCGATTATGAGCTATCCAAACTCTGCCCGTTCAGGCGAAGCCCCAAACGCCGGAAGCCTCACTTTATCCAGAGATCGAGACACCCAAGAGCCAACCGACGCTATAAGTGATCGCCGAGACTAACAGGCCGATGCCGACCATCCGCGCCCCGCTCCGCAGCGGACCGCGTGACGTAAAGATCGAAAGCACGGCTCCGACACTGAACAGCGCACAAAAGCTCAGAGTTGCGCTGGCAATCCACGCTTTGCTCCCGGACGTCAAAAGATAAGGCGCCACTGGAACGAAGGCGCCCAGCACAAAAGCGATGAACGAACTCATCGCCGCCGTCCAGGGAGAGCCCAGCCCGGTTGGATCCAAACCGAGCTCTTCGCGCGCCAGCGTATCGATCGCGGTTTTCGGATTCTGAATGATGCGCTTGGCCAAATGGGAGGCTTCGCGCTCGGGAATTCCCTTAGCTTGATAGATCAAAGACAGCTCTTCCTCCTCCTCCCGCGGCGATACTTCCAGCTCTTCTTTTTCTATCGCAATTTGTTGTTCGAAGACTTCGCGTTGGGCGCGCACCGAAACATATTCTCCCGCTGCCATCGAAAAAGAACCGGCGAGCAAACCGGCGATGCCGGCAAGAATGATATATTCCGGCTGGGCCTCCGCTCCGGCGAAACCCATGACGAGACTGAAATTCGAGAGCAGGCCGTCGTTGATCCCGAATACCGCCGCGCGCAAAGAGCCGCTGGTCGCGGTGGTATGCCAACGCTCGGCTCCTGCGATGGATTCCTGGCCCGAGGTTTTTCCTTCCATCGCCAGCAAAGTTCGGCTGTGCGCGCGTTCCTCTGCGGGCAGCCCCGCCGCTTCGGGCTGGCGCATATAGCCCGCTTCGTCGCGCGCCTCCATATTGCTGATGATCGGCACCACCCTGCGCGTGCCGAACTGTCGCGCCAGCCAGCCAAGCAAACGCACCCGTGCGGATGGCTTATGGGCCGGCACTGCGCCGCCTCCGGATTGAATCAGCTTGGCCCAGCGCTGCGCATGTCGTTCCTCGTTTTGCGCAAGTCTCTCGAAAATCGCCGCCCGCTGGCTGTCGCGCTCGGCCGCTGCCATGGAGCGATATAAGGCGATACCGTCCATCTCCACGATATAATTTTGCCGGTATCGCTCGACGTCCGCCGGCGTTGGATTGTTTAGTTTCGCCATTCCGGGATATTCTTGTATTTGCTCATCCTTGCCACAGCCAAAGCAAAGGAGTCAAATTGCCGGAATCGCAAAGCTACGATCCTGGAATCATGCCAATGGTTGATGATTCGTTAGCGCAGAATTCCGCCGAGCACGGCTAAAGTGGATATTCGAAAAAAATTAAGACAATATAAGACCGTATCAGATCACCCGTGATGCAAAACTCGAGGCGTCGCCTCAATCCGAAATTCTTCCAGGAGCGCTGATTGGGCAACAATATGAAAATCGTCCAAATCCCTTTGTTGCGAGATAACTACGCCTACCTTCTCATCTGCGACAAAACCAAACAAACGGCTGTCGTGGATCCATCGGAAGCCGAACCGGTGCTGCGCCGGATCGAGACCGAGCAGGTCTCTCTTCGGGCGATTCTCAACACTCATCACCATCGCGATCATACCGGTGGAAATGAAGGTATTCTGGCTAAGCACAAGGTCGAGGTGTACGGCCATAAGAGCGACCAGAGTCGGATTACCGGATTGACTCACGGCGTGGACGAAGGCGACGAAGTCAGCATTGGCGACATGAATGGAAAGGTCTTTTACATCCCGGGGCACACGACTGGCCATATCGCTTTTCTATTTGACAACAATCTTTTTTGCGGCGATACGCTTTTCACGGCGGGCTGCGGCCGGCTCTTTGAAGGCACACCGGAACAAATGCACGCTTCACTGAAAAAATTGATTGCGCTCCCGGACAACACAAAAATCTATTGCGGTCACGAATACACCGAGAGCAATCTCAGGTTTGCGATGTCGGTTGAGTCTAAAAATCCCAAGCTGGCTTCGCGCTTCGAGCGCGTCCAGGGCTTACGCTCGCGTGGAACACCGACGGTGCCATCGACAATGGAAGAAGAGAAGCAAACCAATCCTTTTCTGCGGTGGGATAGCAAGGAGCTGCAAGCGAGCGTAAAATCGGTCGATCCCAACGCCGCACTCGACCCCGTTTCGGTTTTCGCTGCCGTGAGAAAGATGAAGGACTCCTTTTGACCGGCTGCCAACCCCAGCAGCCCTCCTTTCCGTTGATCTATTTCTTGATCGTTCCTACCATCAGGGATATGGTGAAGCCGTTTTAACAGTTCCCATTTTCAACGCGGCGCGAGTCACTAACGCGAGCCGCTCACGCGCTCCTTTCACGATGCGGAGAGCATCATGAACCTCGGGGAACGGACTTATCTCTGGTATCTTGCCGTGCTGCGAATATATATCGGCTACTATATGCTCTCGCAGGGATGGCGCAAATTCCAGCGCGATTTTCCCAAAGGAGATTGGATCGGCCGTCAGATTGGGGATCTCCGGAGTACCGATCTTTTTTCATGGTACAAACGATTTCTCATGGACTATGTCGCGCCGCATCACGAGCTTTTTGGCTATCTTGTCATGATCGGTGAGATCACGGTCGGCGCTTGCCTGCTTGTCGGATTCTTGACCCGAGCCAGCGCGGCGATCGCTCTCTTTATGCTGATCAACTATTATCTCGGGCCGGGTATGGCGCGAGGCGGCGCGACTTTGGCGCAACAACAGACTTTTATTATTGTACTCGCGGTCATCGTGCTCTCTAGTCCCGGTCGCACCCTGGGGCTGGATGGACTGCTTTTCGCCTCGAGAAAGGGAAGCCGGGCATGACACTGCCACTCTTCGCGACACCCGACGGCACTGAGCGTTACCGACAGCGTTTCGCCGACGAGATCCCGCCGGAACACTTCCGCACGATGCAGCGCTTATGGGTTTCTTCGATCGGTCTCGGTACATATCTGGGTAATCATGACGAAACCACCGACTCCCAATACCACCAAGCCGTCATCCGCGCAGTCCAATCCGGCTGTAATGTCATCGATACCGCGATCAACTATCGCTGTCAGAGGAGCGAGCGCTCGATTGGCACGGCGCTTAGAGAACTCGCACGCGAAGGATATCGGCGCGATGAGCTTGTGATCGCAACGAAGGGCGGATTTTTACCATTTGACAGTATGCCGCCGAGTGATGCGCGGGACTATTTCAAAAAGACCTTTGTCGAGAGCGGAGTGGCAGCCGCGGCGGATATCGTCGGCGGCTATCACTGCATGACGCCGCCATTCTTATTGAATCAACTCGAAACGAGCCTGCGCAATCTCGATCTCGACTGCGTCGACATCTACTACGTGCACAATCCGGAAAGCCAGCTGGGCAAAGTTTCAACCGCACAATTCGACGAACGCTTAACAAAAGCGTTTGAGGCACTCGAGGAAGCTGTCTCCCGTGGCAAGCTCCGGGTATACGGCACGGCCAGCTGGAATGCTTATCGTAATCCGCCTGAAGCCAAGGATTATCTCTCGTTGGCGCACGTCGTCAGCTTGGCGGAAAAAGCCGGCGGCAAAGGGCACCATTTCCGCGTCGTACAATTGCCACTTAACCTTGGCATGACGGAAGCGCTCTCGAACGCGAATCAACAGGTGGGCGCAAAATCGGCGACTCTGCTCGAAGCAGCGCAACACTTTGGCATCACCGTAATGTGCAGCGCATCCGTGCTGCAAGGTCAGCTGACGCGAAACCTGCCTGACCTCATTCGCGATACCCTTGAAGGCCTGGAAACCGATGGCCAGCGCGCTCTGCAATTTGTGCGCTCGACTCCGGGGGTGACGACAGCGCTGGTGGGAATGAAGCAGTCCAACCACGTTGAAGAAAATCTTAAAACCGCCCGTATCCGACCCGCGCCGTGGGAGCAATACTCGAAGTTGTTTCAAACCACGTAACGACGATCGCGATTCGGGGAAGTTATGCCGTTTTTTACCCGCAACGATGCCGAGATCTACTACGAGGTTCACGGCAGCGGAACGCCGTTTTTATTTTGCAGCGTCACTGGCCTGGACCATCAGGCGTGGAAATTTCACCAGATCCCCGAATTCTCGCGCGACCACCGCGTCATCGTCTTCGATTACCGCGGCACGGGAAAATCGACCAAGACCATACAACCATACTCGATCAAAATGTTCACGGACGATGTCGCTGCATTGCTCGATCATCTCGCCGCCGAGCAGGCGATTGTCTGCGGTCATTCGATGGGCGGTGTCGTTGCGCAACTGCTCGCTCTCGATCATCCGCGCAAGGTCAAGAAACTGATCCTTGCCTCCAGCGGCAGCTCTCATCCCGGCGCTCATGGCATTCCCCTCGCGATGTGCCGTGACATGGTGCGTCTGGGATTTGAAGGTTATATCCGCGAGCACACGATCGAAACCGGCTGGACCAAGGAATTCGTCGCGGCGCATGCCGAGCTGATCGAAAATTTTCTGCGCGTGCGCATGTCCGGGATCGCGCCTTTGGAAAACTATCTTTATTTCGTCCTCGCGCGTCAGGGTCACGACCATACGGAACGTCTCAAGGAGATCCGTGTGCCGACCCTCGTCCTCGTCGGTGACGACGAGCGCCACGGCGCCGCCGATCGAACGCACTACGACGCCGCTCACGATCTCGCACGAGCAATTCCGAACGCCAAGCTCGTGGCGCTCGAAGGAGAAGGACATCACTACTTGGCTACCAACCCAGCCATCGCGCATAAAGCGATTCGGGCCTTTCTGAGCGAATGAGACGGATTTTTTACTTTCACAGATACACAATGTCATTCTGAGGCAAAGCCGAAGAATCTCGACTCGGACACATCGAGCAACGGAGCATTGCCATGACCATAGCGCAATCAACCATCACACGACGAGATTTCCTGAAATTCACCGCCAAAACAGCGATCGTCTCGTCGGGCTTTCTCGCGGGGTGTTCGGCGATGTCGTCGCCAAAACCCGCATCTCTCTCTGCCATCGACATTCATCATCATTACATTCCACTGGAGCTGATCGAGGAAGTTAAAGCCCATGGCAAAGCGCTTGGCGTGGAATACTTTCCGCCGAAGGACGCCAAAGACAATTCCTTCCAGATTCAATTTCCCAAGGGCAGTCGCTTCAGGCCGGATCCGCGCATGACGGAAATCAACAATCGCCTCGAAGTCATGACGAAAGGAAACATCGGCATCGCCACCGTCGAAGTACACACGGCTTGTGTCGGGTACGAGCTTGACGGGAGCCGCGGCGAAACCTGGTCGAACCTCTACAACGAAGCGATCATGAATCTGGTCAAGCGCTATCCGGATCGCTTCATCGGCGTTGCCACCATCCCGCTCCAGGACCCGCCCCGCGCCGCGCGTGTATTGGAGCACGCGATTCGCGATTTGAAAATGTCGAGCGTAACGATCGCCTCGAACGTGGTCGGCAAATACTTCGATAATGGAGACTTCGATCCGTTCTGGGCAAAAGCTCAGGAGCTCGATGTCTTGATGATCATGCATCCGGAGTGGGTGGCAGGCGCCGACAAAATGAACCCCTATAGTCTGCGAAGCATTTGCGGCAACCCGGCGGATACGACGCTGTCAGTCACCTACATGATGTACACGGGAATTTTCGATCGCTTTCCCAACCTGAAATTGGGATTGCTGCACGGCGGCGGTTACATTCCATATCATTTAGGTCGGTTGGACCAGGGCATGTCAGGGGGTTCAGGATCGTCGAGAATTCCCGCCAAACAGCCGCCGAGCAAATATCTAAAGAATCTCTACTTCGACAATCTTGTCTATCGGATCGAAACCGTCGAATACCTGCGGCGCATCGTTGGCGCGGACCATGTCATGGTCGGGACCGATTATCCATTCGATCTGGGCGACTGGAACGCGGCAGCAAAAATTCAGTCGATGAACTGCACCGAAAGCGAACGTGAAGCCATGCTGCACGGCAATGCGCGGAGGCTGCTTAGAATTGGCGCCAAGACTTGATTCAGCTTCTTTGAGCCCAGATTTGGCAACCACTTTCTGAACGTCATACCGCCGAAAGCGGTAACCAGAGTCAAAACGCATGTCTCCAATGAACTCCGCTTGTGGCTCGTGGAAGTCACCGATTACAGCCGATCTGGTCGCGGGAGGCGAAATCGGGCTAGAGCAAGTCCGTATCGGCGATGAGAAGATTTATTGGATCGAGCGCCGACCACAGGAAAGCGGCAGAAAAGTCATTGTCCGCCGCTCCGCGGACGGCAATCTCGGCGACGTCACGCCTGCGGGATTCAATGCGCGCACCCGTGTGCACGAATACGGGGGCGGCGATTACGCCGTAACCGACGGCTCGATTATTTTTTCAAATTTTGCCGATCAGCGACTTTATGGCCAGGATCTCGGCCGAGAGCCGAAGCCTTTAACGCCTCAAGGGGCGTCGCGTTATGCCGATGGTCAAATCGATAAAAGCAGAAATCTTTTTTTCTGTGTGCGCGAAGATCATACTGGCGGCGGCGAAC
>JBIOXP010000088.1:0-6358 GCA_044869705.1 Binatia bacterium
AAAAACGTTGATGCTACGAACTTCGCTGGGACAGTCTGCATTCAAGACGACAAACTTGTAGATCTGCTCGTAATGTTCCAAACGGCCGTTGACCCGCTCGATCTGCCCCCACAAGGCAGATCTCACATCGCTCTCTGTTAGCGCCAAAGCCGATACACCCAGAGCATCGGCGATGCGCTGGCGCTCAGGAACGATCAATGCCGAAATGAATGGCCGACGATCGCCGAGCAGGACCGCTTGACGAATGAACGGCTCATTTTCCAACTGCAACTCGATAAACGCGGGATAAATGTTCGATCCGTCCGCGCAATAGAAAACGTCCTTTTTTCTGCCGCTAATGCGTAGCGAGCCATCCGGCTCCAACGCGCCGTGATCGCCGGTATGAAACCAGCCGTCGGTATCGAACACTTCGGCGGTCGCCTCGGGGTTCAGGAAATAACCCGGCGAGACGGTCGGACCGCGCACCAGGATTTCCGAATCCGCGGCAATGCGGACTTCGACATTCGGAAAGGGTTTGCCTAAATTGCCCGGCCGATTCTCGCCAATGCCGCACAGGGTCACGCCGCCGCATTCGGTCGAGCCGTAGGATCCTAACAGCGGGATGCCGATCAATTCAAAGAAGCGCATGATTCGCGGCGGCATGGCCGCTCCGCTGTACGCGATATACTTCAGGCGCCCGCCAAGCGCTTTGCGCGCGGCCTCGCGCAGAACGGTTATACATTCTGCCAATTTCTTGCTGTCCGCTTCGCCTAGCCGTCCAGCTGTTTTTTGTTGATCGAGCGCTTCGACCATCTCCCAGAGCTCTCGATGATCGTTCCGATCGAGGAGGTCTTTCCAGATTCGCTCCATGACCCGAGGTACCAGAGCCATTGCGGTTCCCGACAAGCTCTGAATGACATCGAGGTCGAGATTCAGTTCGGTCGATTCGACGATCGCCGTCGTCCTGCCCGTCATAGCGCTCTTTAAAAAACCGAATCTGCCGAGCAGATGATTCAGGCTCAGAACAATCACGAACAACTCATCCGGTTTGCTGATGATTACCTCGCCGCCATTGGTGATGTTTGATAAAAGATTATCTTGGGTACGCATGACGCCTTTCGGTTCCCCGGTGGAACCGGAGGTATACATGATGGTTGCCAGATCCTGCGCATGCACCGTTTCGAGAATCTCTTCTAATCTTGCGGCATCAAAACTGCGGCCTTGTTTCATCAACTCGAGAAACGGAACCGTGCCAGGCAACGATGCGGCGGTTCCGTTCATCACGAACAGGTGCTCCAACCCGGACAGCTCTCGCTTTAAGCCGAGCACTCGGCTTGCGTCGGTTTCGCTTTGAACAAACGCCGCGCGGCAGCGTGAGTGGTCGAGCACTTTGAGCAGCATGCCACCCGACACCGCCGGTGAAATCACCACATTGGGAAATCCTCCGGCCAATGTCGCCAGGTCCGCACAGAGCCGCTCGACGCTGTTTTCACCGATAATCGCAATAGCGTCGCCGGCCATCAAACCCAGACCGTACAAGGCCAAGACAATATTTCCAACCATCGCGCCAAACTCACGCCAGGAAATGTCCACGGGTCCGGTGCTCTCTTGGAGTCTGATGAACGGGCGCTCGCCGAGCTCGGAGACACGTTGAAAAAAAATTTGTCCGATATGGCGGTACGGAGTTGAAGCAACGGATTGGATAGCGCGGTTGCTCATAGCGGTTGAAAATAGGCCGGAGCGTATTTTGCGCGCGCCGGATCTTCACGGCGCCTCAGCCCGGTAATTTCATTGCGCCTCGAGTAGGCGTAGCAAAGCGCCTCGGCCACATCATCGAGGTGCGCGTTGAGATACTTACGCGCGGGTATGGCGAGCCGGACGAGTTCCATACCGCGCGCCGCCTGACTCGGCGCCGGCGGCGGGCCTTTGGTCGCTCTGATTCCCGCATAGCGGTACAAAAACGCCGCCAGAGCCTCACTGCGAAATTCAGCGGATTGCAAATCCGGCAGAAATGCTTTGACGTCTAGAAACACAGCATGCCCGCTCGGGGGACTCACGACGGGAATACGACCCTTTAAACGTTGCCACAAATAACGGACTTGTTCGACGCGGCTTTTGATATAATTATCCGCAGCAAAAATCTCGCGCAGCGAAGTCGCCAGTTGTGTCATGGCAACGCCCGGGAGCTGCGCGCCGTCGAGGAAAGCCTGCATCGAAGCTTTCTGATAAGTTTCTTTGTTCCGACTCAAGATAAGTCCGCCCGAAGACACTAAAAAATCTTTCAGCGCGCTCAGGGTAGAGCCGTCGGCCAGATCGCAGGTTTCGCGCACGATCTCGAGGATTGTCCGCTCCTGATATCCAGCCTCGCGTTGTTGAACCAGGTAGCTGTTTTCCAGAATCCGGCACGCGTCGAGAAAAAGCGGGAGATGGTGCGCCGCGGCGATCTCCTTGATGGCCCGGAGATTGGCCAATGATACCGGATGGCCGCCGCAGGCATTGTCACTCAGCTCGACATAGATGCAACTGACGTGGTCTGCGCCTTCTTGTTCGATCGCGCGTTGCAACTTTTGCAGATCCAGATTGCCCTTGAAGGGTTCATCGGCGGTCAGATCGTAGGCCGCGTCGTCGGCGGCTTCGATCAGCTTCGCGCCATTCATTTCGATGTGCAAACGGGTCGATGGAAACAGCAGGTTTCCTAAGACGAATGTGTTGGCTTTGACGTGAATTTTCGTCCAGATGCGCTCTGCCGCTCGCCCTTGAGGCGTCGCGACGAAATAGGGAAATCCGAAAACGCGCTGGACTTGTTCAGCCAATAACGCATAGCTGCGACTGCCTTCGCTGGCTAACCCCATTCCAGGCTCTAGCTTCGATGGCGCTGTCGTTGCTGCAAGCTGCATCGTGCTTAGCGAACTGACGCCACTGTCCGTGGAGAGATCGATGTAAATCAAATCTTGCGGGATCAGCTCGGTATTGAAGTGGGCGTCGCGCAGCGCTGCTTCCCGATCGGCCGGCGTGGTTTGCCGTAATGGCCGCACAACAGCTATTTCGTAGGGAACGGAAAAAACGAAGCCCGATGAGGTCGTGTTCATGCCCGCAGAGCTCGAACCACACCTGCATAGCACGAAACAATAGCTTCGTGAAGAATAAGACGAGGATCAGCGTTAACTATTTTCACGCGCTCGAGCCGGGCGGCTCTGGCCCGATCGAGCTGTAAGAATCGCGGCGGCGCGGTGCACCATTTTGCGCTCGGTCGCAAATTTGAGCAGCTTTATGGCTTGATCGATGGGAAACCAGCGCGCGTCGTCGACCTCATGATCGTGATCGCGCACGTCTCCCTTCAAGTAGCGCAAAAGAAAGAAGTGAACTCGTTTGTTGATTCTGACCGGCTCATCGTTTTTGCTCTTGTCGCGAAAGGAATAACGAATTTCACCCAACTTGCGAATCAATTTTCCTTCCAGTCCGGTCTCCTCACGAACCTCGCGAAGCGCCGCCTGATCATCGCGTTCCCCGTCCTCCACGTGTCCTTTCGGGAGTCCCCAGCGATGGCGCACATGAATAAGGGCGACTTCATGATCATTGCCGTTGCGCCGATAAATGACTCCGCCGGCAGAGACTTCTCTGACGGTTCGAATATCGTCATCGCTCGAAGCGGCTTCGGTACCGACCTGCTCACCCAACCAGCCAAGGTATCCTGCGCTGCCGGCCAGTAATGGCACGGCGATGATCTCCGGAACCGAATAACTGTGGAGTTCGCGCACGCGCCTTTCAACTGCCGGAAAAAGCTCCTTGCGTGTCTTGATGATGAGCAATTCTTCATCGCTCTGTTCGATCTGCCCCTGCCAGCGATAGGTGGACTGGATCGAAGGAATCCGATTTACACAGGCGGCAAGTCTTTCGCCGACCAGTGTTTGAGCAAGATTCTGACCCTCCGCTGCAGACCCCGCAGTGACATATACAAGGATAAAATCTACCATTAATAGGATCTTACAACTCGGTTTTGTGCTCAGTCAATGAACCGGCAAGGCTGACGCACCGATTGTAGGCGCACGGCATGCGCCCTGTTCTTCCGATCCGCAGGAGATCAGCCAAGTTCTTTTGGTGCAGGCAACCATTCGGTTTAATTTGTGTCGATGAAAACCAAAGACGAGATCCGGCGCGCCGTGTGGGACAGTTTGAAAGAGAACCGCGTCGCCCGTTTTCCTGGCACTGAAGGCAGAATCCCTAACTTTATCGGCGCCGAAGCCTGCGCAGCACTAATCGCCGGCGCGCCGTACTGGCGCACTGCCAAAGTGATAAAGATCAATCCTGACTCGCCACAGCGCGCCATCCGGCAAAAGGCGCTGGCGGAAGGGAAGATCGTCTATATGGCTGTGCCGCGGCTGCGGAGCCGCAAACCCTTTATCGAGCTCGATCCTAAAAAACTCGAGTGCTCGCCCTATGTGGCCTCGTCGATCAAAGGCGCGGGCCAGCACGGCCGTCCGGTGACATTGAAGGAACTGAAAAACATCGATCTTGTAGTCTGCGGCTCGGTGGCGGTCAATCGCCGTGGCGCGCGCCTCGGCAAAGGCGGCGGCTACTCTGATTTGGAGTTTGCGTTGCTGGCAGAGGAGAAAAAGCTCGGTCGGGAAACTTTAATCGTCACGTCCGTACATCCATTGCAAATCGTTGACGAAGAAATCCCCATGACCGCGCATGACATTCCGCTCAACGCAATTATCACTCCGAGCGAGCTCATCGAAGTCAAGCCGCGCTTTTCCCGCCCAAAGGGCATTTATTGGAAATTATTGCCGCAGGAAAAAATCGCTGACATTCCGGTGCTCGCGAGCCAGGGCCAGAATCAACGCAGACGAACTTCGAGACCCGTTGGTTGAAGCCTCCTAACATTCGTGTTAGCTAAACAATTTCACAAGGAACCAGCCGCATGGCTTCAGAAAACATCGATTTTAACAAAGGCAACGGCCTTGTCCCCGTTATCGTGCAGGATTTTGAGTCGCGCGATGTCCTGATGGTCGCCTACATGAACGAAGAAGCGTGGGAAAAAACCAAGCAGACAGGGAAAGCTCACTACTATAGCCGCTCGCGCAAAGGACCGTGGTTCAAAGGCGAGGAGTCCGGCCACTTTCAAGAAGTGAAAAATGTTTTGATCGACTGTGACAACGATACGATCTTATTGCAGGTGCATCAGGTGGGCGGCGCCGCCTGCCACGAGGGTTATAAGAGTTGTTTTTTCCGCCAGCACAGCGACAGCGATTGGAAGGTCATCGCTGAGCGCGTGTTCGACCCAAAAGAAGTGTACAAGAAATCGTCCTAGTCACCTTTTTCGCAGTGGTTCATTAGGATCTCCACGTAAGGCTGGCCGGCGTGTCCGCCCGCCGGAAGGTTCAATATCAAATGTCAGACAGCAAGGAACTCAAGCTCGGCATTCCCAAGGGCAGCCTTGAGGAAATGACCGTCGAGCTGTTCAAGAAATCCGGCTGGAAAATTTCCACGACCAACCGCAGTTACTTTCCTTCCATCGACGATGACAGTATTCGCTGCAGTCTGGCGCGTCCCCAGGAGATGTCGCGTTACGTAGAAATGGGTACTCTGGACGTAGCCATTACCGGCAAGGATTGGACCCTCGAAAATAGTTCGGACATCCACGTCGTATGCGAAATGGTCTATTCGAAAACCAGCTTTCGCCCGACCCGCTGGGTTTTGGCCGTGCCCCAGGACTCCCCGATCAAGAAAATCGAAGACCTCAAGGGCAAACGGGTTTCGTCAGAGATGGTTAACTTCACCAAGCGCTACTTCGCGGCGAGAAGCATTCCTGTAACGGTCGAGTTTTCCTGGGGCGCCACCGAAGCGAAAGCCGCCGAGGGACTTGTTGATGCGATCGTCGAGGTTACCGAAACCGGCAGCACCATTCGTGCTCACGGTCTAAAGATCATTCATGAGCTGATGGAATCATGCCCGCAGCTGATCGCGAACAAGCAGGCGTGGCAGGATGAATGGAAACGAGCGAAGATCGAACAGATTAAACTGCTCTTGCTGGGCGCGCTTTCGGCGGAAAACAAGGTCGGCATCAAGTTGAATGTTGCGGAAGGGGATCTGGAAAAAGTTGTGGAGCTGATTCCCAGTATTACGGCGCCCACCGTGGCGCCTTTGCACCCGTCCCCGAATCTCAAGGGAATAAGATGGTATTCTGTCGAAAGCGTGCTGGAGGAAGCGAAGGTGCGCGATTTGATCCCCCAGCTGATTCAGAACGGCGCGGTCGGTATCATCGAATACCCGTTAAACAAAATCATCTGAGGGGACATATCTTTAGAAGCGATCTTCGCTTCTAGGTATTAATGCCTGACCGCTGCCTGTTGACGATCCTCAATCGCTTCGGCCCGCC
>JBIOXP010000089.1:0-8650 GCA_044869705.1 Binatia bacterium
ATACAAAAAAGTCATCGGAGTCTATCCGACGCCGCTGATGGGAGAGCAGCAGCAAAAACTCGTTGCGTCGCTGCCGCGGGATACCGAGGTCATCAAGGTTTTTAAAACCATCTCCGGAATAGATCCCCTTCCGCCACGCAAGTAGATGAATTTTACCGCCGTTACGTGCGGCGGGCCGCTTACACGAGATTGAATTTTTTCACCGTGTACTTAACCGTCGCGGCCCTGGGCTTCTCACTTAATGTTTTTTCTAAGCACCGGCTTTTTCCGCCGTAGATAATTCGACGATCTTGCCGTCTTCCAAAAATCAGGTCAGACCTGAACCGAACTCGCGAGCCGGCGTCCGGTCGCACAAATCCTGTACATAAAAACCTCCTAATGGAGCCGTACTGAGTGTTTTGCGGAATGCGGTTGGGTTTGAGCGCGTGCGTAACATGACCATAAGGATCTTCAGTTGCGTAAGCTAGCGACATGTCGCGCGAGCAATTCGTGTGTTTTCATATGCGCGGTAGAGATTTTGGGTCGCGTCTTGCGGTACGCATCCTGGTGTGAGTGGAACGTAAGTTCATTCAGTCGGCGAGGGCTGCCTTTATTCTTTCCGCGCCAATTCTCTGACCGCGGCGTTGGCGAGCGAGAAATCGAAGATCGATGCGGGCGGAACTTCTAGCGCTTGTGTGCTGGATTCAAGTTGATCCACTGGGCGATGATCTCGATGGTTTCCTCGCGATTATTCCAGGTGAAGTCGATTCCTTGGTGCGAGCCTTGAGGAGCTCGATGACTTCCTGGCGCGCTCTTTTGATTTTTCGTGCCGGGCGCGAGCGGGCTTTGGTACGATTGCCGGGCCTGAATGCCTCCTGATACTCCACGGTTCGATGCGTTTATCAGTTACAGCCATGCCGATACGGTCGCGGCGCGTCGCGTTCAAGGTTTTCTAGAACGATACAAACTGCCGAAGGGCGTGTCTCCGGAACGGCGCTCACTGCGTGTATTCCGTGACGACACCGATATCCGTACGGGCGCGCTCTCGGAGGAGTTGAACGGCGCGCTCGATACATCGCGTAGCCTCGTCGTGTGTTGCTCGCCGTCGGTCTTGAAGTCCGAATGGGTGGCGAAGGAAATCGACCGGTTTCTCGATCACGATGGAAACAGGCCTGTCATTCCGGTCTTGCTTCAAGGCGACGCCGGATCGTCGATCCCGGAACGGCTGACGCCTTTCAATCATCGGTTCGCGGATTTGCGCTCGGCTTGGCTCCTCGGTCGGTTGAAGCCGAAAGCGCGGGACGAGCTCATTCGCGCGCTCGCGACCATCAGCGGCGTCGAGCTGCGCCAACTGATTTCCTGGGACAAGCGACGGCAGAGGCGCGTGTTTTTTTCGTCGGCCGCCGGCGTGTCGGTGGTCGCGGTCGCCGTTTCCCTCTGGCCGGTAGAAACCCGCCGCAAGCTCGATCAGCCCAAACAGATCGCGGCGGACGATGCGATCGAGTACTGCGACGTGTCCGGCGAGCGGTTGATTCTCGCAGCGCGGCAGAAGATCAAAAAGCAGAATCAGGAAAACGTCGCCGATGTCGAATACACGATGCTTTATGAAGACGCGCTGAATAGCAAATCCAAGGGAAAATACCTGGACCAGAGCGATTATACCGTGCCCAACCGACTGGTCCATGCCGGACGGCTTCGTAGCGCGCGCAAGATTCTCGAGGAAACCGATCGCGCGATGGTCGCCCGTCAGGCGCGCAAGCTGGCGCAAGACAAGTACCCATACTCGCAAGAAGAGAAAGATGCCTTCCGGGGCGTCTGGGCGGCTGAGCCCCGGCCGGGTTTGAGAATCGTGCTCTACGCGGTAAAAGCCTCGTCTCTCGAAGCAGGCGACGGCCCGGCGGCCGGCAATGCCGTCGTAGTGATCGCGGAAAAAGATCGACCATTGCGTTTCACGACCGTCGACGGGCTTTATCCACCCGAGGTCGAAGACAGCTCGATCTCCACGCGCGGCGCAGTATTGATGAACGGGCTGTCAATTCTGGCATCCGGCTCAGACATCTTGATCGGCATGGCAATCCGAAAGAACGGCGGACTCGGTGGATTGTGGCGCTGGAACGGCAGCGCTACCAGTTGGGAGAGGCAAAAGAAGGTTCCCCGCAGCGTATATTCGATGATTGCCGATCCACGACAGCCAGGGCGCGTCTTGCTGAGCACGGCGCCGGGTTCCTGGGAGAGCGACGCGCGCAGAGGCGAAATGCCGACGCTATTCTTCGAACGCCCAAACCAGCAAAGTGACTGGCGGGAATTCCAACTGCTGGCGGTCGATTCCAAGGCGGAAGTGCAGCTCTGCGGATTTGCCAAGGACGGCTCGCTCTATGTGCGCAACCATCAGGCGCTGTTCGCGATCGGTTCGCGACCGCTCTACCGGAACTGGTTTTAGGCGAGCGGCTCCTATGCAACCACCGCTGCGAATTTGCGCAGCGTAGCCGCAGGGTCAGATCTTGCGTCGCGACAGCCGAATTATTAACCACGTTGAAGCAAGATCGGTGGTGTCAGATGAAGAGAAGACTTGCCTACTCTACTGCATCATGTTCCGAAGTTTCTTGATTCAAACTGGGTCTTGAACTTTTCGCGAGAGCGTTGGTCGTAAGCGCATGGCGATTCAAGCTTCAAGCGCTCGCATGAGTTATTGACTTCGTTTCGTGTGCTAGCGGTTGAACCTCGTCTCAATGCGGGTTGCGATCAGTTAAATTGAATGAATTCGGACAAAGATATATGACGCCAAGCATGGCGGCCGAAGTGAAAATGGGAGAGCTCATCGCGGATTTCGGCAAGACCGCCGCCGACTATGGAAAACATCGCGCGGGGTTTCCGCCGGAGTTGTTCGATCGGCTCACGGCGATCGGCATTATACGGGCCGGCATGCGCGCGCTCGATCTGGGAACCGGCACGGGAACCATCGCGCGCAGTCTCGCGCAGCGCGGCTGCCAATCGACCGGTCTGGATCGCTCCGTACCGTTGATGGAGGAAGCGCGGCGCATCGATCGCGAATCAGGCGTCACGGTTCGCTACGTCGAAGCGGCGGCAGAAGCCACGGGTTTTCCCGAAGCGAGCTTCGACCTCGTCATCGCCGGACAGTGCTGGTTTTGGTTCGACCGGCCGCATGCCGCGCGCGAGGCGCGGCGCATCGTGAAGCCCGGCGGCAGTCTTGTGATCGCGTATTTCGATTGGATTCCGCTGCCTGCCAACGTCGCCGAGCTGACGGAAAAGCTGATCGAGAAACATAATCAGAAATGGAAGCTCGGCGGCGGTATGGGGATTCATCCGCGATGCCTCGCGGACATGGCATTGGCGGGATTTCGTTCTCTGGAAACGTTCTCTTTCGATCTCGACGTCCCCTACTCGCACGAGGCGTGGCGCGGGCGCATTCGCGCCAGCGCCGGCGTCGGCGCGAGCCTCTCGCCACAAGGCGTGGCGGCGTTCGACCGCGAACTGCAGTCGCTGCTCGCGGAGAAATTCCCTCGAGAGCCGCTCGCCGTGCTCCATCGCGTGTTCGCCGCGTTCGGACGGGCGCCGGAATAAAGATCAGAGAGCCGGGCACAGGACCAGGTCCCTTTTCGCTCACGGCTCAAGTCTTTACAGCGTGTTGAAAACCTTGTTCGGAGTCCTTCGACGCGCCCAGGACGAGCGGACATAATCTAAAATCATTGAAAAATCCGTGCATGCTGATTCCCGCGACAAGCTCGGGTGAAGGCTGGTCGAGGGAGCCTGCAGTGAGCGATGTCGAAATTCGAAGCATGGAAGTTTTCAACAGTCTGTTTACTTACAGCGATGCGTCCGATTCAGCGCGCGTCGCTCTCAGCCGGCGCGATATTCTGATTCATTCGGAAAAGGTTAGTCGGATCGAACTTCCGCTTGAGCGCGGCGAGACGCGCCAGCTTCGCCCCGTATGCCGCCCGGATTCCATCCGCTCCTTCGTCGCCGCCCAGATAATTCACGTATGCGCCCTCAGCGAGATAGGGCCGCAGCGCATCGAAAAGTTCGCGCGTCCAGGCGATGTTGCGCTGCGCATCCTTCGGATCGGTCCAGGCGGAAGTGACGACGAAATTGTAGGGCCAGGAGCGATAGCCGAAAGCCGTGGCGGATTCCGGCACGCGATCCCAGGCGCTGTCGCCGTTATGCTCCAACACGATCACCGTTCGTTTCGATGGGACTCGCATAAAGCAATCGACAAAAACATCGATCGCTTCGTCGTTGAGCGCCGTCAGGTAGCTCGATTTCCAGTAACTGTGCAGTCCCGGCGGCCAGAGAAAATCCGCCATGCGTTGCGCCTCGTTGTACGGCATCGGCCGGAACATGTCGGCGAGCGGAGGACCGTATTCGCGCAGAGGCCGCAGGACCTCTTCGCCCTTTTTCAGATCGCCGGCGTAGACGCCGCCGAGGCCGACGACGGCAGCCCCGCGCAGCGGCACAGGGACCGGCGCATCCTCGGCAAAATGGAAAAGAAGCGCGCCTTGAGCGGATTCCTCCGGCGCCGTTCTTTCCAGGTCTCGCCATTTACGAATGGCTGCCGCTGCGGTGGCCGCCGGATGAAGCACGATTCCCGCCAGCACCGTGCCGACGGGATGGACGCGGAACTCGAAGGACGTAACCACGCCGAAGTTGCCGCCGCCGCCGCGAATGGCCCAGAAAAGGTCTTCGTTCTCTCGTGCGCCGGCGCTGACAATACGACCGTCGGCGAGCACGACCTCGGCGGAGAGCAGGTTGTCGAGCGCGAGACCGTGTTTGCGCACGAGCCAGCCGAGGCCGCCGCCGAGGGTGAGCCCCGAGACTCCCGTAACCGAAACGAAGCCTCCGGTCGCGGCGAGACCCTGCGGCTGAAGCGCATCGTTGACCTCGCCCCAATTGCATCCGGCCTCGACGCGAACGGAGCGCGCCGCGGCGTCAACGCGGATCCCCTTCATCGCCGAAAGGTCGATCACGATACCGTCATCACAGACGGCAAAACCGGCGACGTTGTGGCCGGTGCCGCGGACGGCAAGAAGCAGGTTTTCCCGGCGCGCGAAATTCACCGCCTCGACGACGTCAGCCGAAGTGAAACAGCGGGCGATGAGCGCAGGCCGCCGATCGATGGCGACGTTGAAGACCGCGCGCGCTGTTTCATACTGCTGATCGCTCGGGAGGATCAGTTCACCGTGAAAACGAGATTTCAGTTCTTGAACGGCCGAAGACGCAAGCATCGTGCCCTCCTTTTGCTGCGGGTCGTTGCACGAGCGGCGTTGTGACGTGCGCGGGTGGAGTACGAATCTTTTATACTCCATTCGAAACTCGGCTCAAGCAGTTGACTGGGTTTTGCCGTTTTTTCCGCTCTCGAAAATCGCCGAGACATTGTTCCTGCCGTTCAAGGCCGAGTAAATTTTTCTCATTTCCCGCTGAAAATAAATCTTTCCTCGCCGTGGAGACGATTCCGGCCGGCCGCTCGTGGTATGGATCGTTGATGTCTGTCGCGAATCTGATCCTGCTTGCGGGCGCCGCTTTCGTAGGCTCTTTGTTGGCGGCGGTGGCGGGTTTCGGCGGCGCGGCCATCCTGTTGCCGCTGCTCGTGGCCGCCTTCGGCGTGCGCGAGGCGATCCCGATTCTCACCGTGGCGCAATTGTTGGGGAACTTGAGCCGCGCCTGGTTCAATCGAAGAGAGCTCGACCTGCCGGTCGTCGGTTGGTTCGCTCTGACCGGCGTGCCCGCCGCGCTTCTCGGCGGTTTTCTCTTCGCTTCGGCGCCGCTGTCGTTTCTTACCCGTCTTCTCGGCGTTTTTCTGATCGGCGTGGTGGTCTACCGCCGCGCCGGGACCGCCAGCACAATGCGACTGCCGCTGCGCGCGTTCGCGATCGTGGGCGCCGTGTTTAGTTTTCTGTCCGCTCTACTCGGGAGCGTCGGACCGATCATGATTCCTTTTTTCCTCTCGTACGGGCTCGTCAAAGGCGCTCTGATCGGCACCGAAGCGCTCGCAACCGTCGTGATGCACGTCACCAAACTGGTCGCCTACGGCAGCACGGCGATCCTGACCAACCATAGCATCACCGCGGGCTTGGGACTCGGATTGATCATGATTCTCGGCTCTCTGATCGGAAAAAAGATTTTGGATCGCCTGCCCGAGAAAATTTTTATCTTTCTTATCGAGGGCACGCTCTTAATCGCTGGATTGAGATTCATGATCTATGGGTGAGATCCGATCTATCGGCAAAGTTTCGAGTCACTTCATGTGATTTCGGACTTGAGTCAATCTTTTTTTATTTGAACTCACGCAGCAGCGGGACGAAGTCGCTGGGTTGTAGTCCGCGGCCGCGCCCAAGAGGACAGTTCTTGACTCACCAGCGGTGCGCTCGTATGGTGCCGAACCATGAAGAAATCTGTTTTACTCGCAGCATTCATGGTCTGCGCGGCGGCGACTTCATCGTGGTCGCAGAGTCGCACGAAACTAAACGTGATCTATCCTGCCATCAGCGGCATCAATGCGCCGCTTTGGTATACGACCGAGCAAAACATTTTTCCGAAGTACGGTCTCGACGTCGAGTTAATTTATATTCCTACGGCGCTGCAAGTCACCCGCGTGGTGTTGACCGGCGACTCGCAGATCGCTTTTTCCGGCGGCGCCCCGGTGGTCAGCGCGGTTCTCAGCGGCGCCGACTTGGTCTTCGTCGGGGGCGTGGCGAACGTGCCCGCGTTTTACATGATGGCCCTTCCTGAGATCAAAACCGTCGGCGACTTGAAAGGCAAAACCGTGGGTGTCACCCGATTCGGCTCGTCGACCGATTTCGCCCTGCGCTATCTCGTGCAAAAAAACGGCTTCAACCCCGACAAAGATCTCAACATACTCCAGCTCGGCGGCATGCCGGAGCTTGCCGCGGCGCTTTCCAAGCGGCTGATCGTCGCCGCGCCTTTGTCGGCGCCGACCCATATCCGGGCGCGCGCCGCCGGCGCCGTGCCGCTCCTCGACATGGCCAAAGCGGGCGTTTATTTTCCGCACACGGCCGTGATTACCCGGCGGGCTTACCTGAAGACCAACCGCGACACGGCAGTGAATTTTTTCCGGGGCTATGCCGAAGGTCTGCAGCGTTTTATTCAGGATAAGAACACCGCAAAGAAAGTTATCCAGAAATATACGCGCGACACGGCGGAGGATATCATTGAAGCCACTTATCAATACGCCGTGGATTATGTCGTCCGGCCGCCCTATCCCAATCGCGAGGGCATCGTCGAGACGCTCAAGCTAAGCCCAAATCCCGAAGCGAAAAAAGCCAACCCGGATCAATTCCTCGATAGCAGCATCGTCAGGACGCTCGAAGACGAGGGCTTTCTGCGCCAGATCGGCATGCAGAAATGAACGACACCTACTTCCATTCTCGATTGCCGATTTTGGATTTGCGGAGGTATATCTCGACAGTCGTCAGTTCAAGAGTCAAGACGATTTCACCGCGGAGTATTCATGAGCTTAGCGCTTACAGGAAATGAAAACGCCGCCTCGCTCAGTGGCGAGAATCCCTCGATACGCGCTGCGCGCTACTCGGGAAACCGGTTTAGACCGACGATCCTGAGTAGGCAGCGGCGCGCTGCCGCAACGAAGGACGGCGGTCTTTTTTGAAAGGAGCCCACGAAGGACTCGAAGCAGGATCTACGGATGAACCGTCTCCAAAAACCAATCCGTCGGGACCTCGCGGCCTAATCCCTTCGCCTTCGCATCGTCGAAGATCACTTTGCCGAGAGCGGCGAACTGGATGCCCAGCCCGATGTTGTTATTGAAGCAGGTGATTTCCGCCGGCGTTTGCCGGCCCGGGACCTTTCCCGCCACTACGTCTTTCAATTCCGGCGCGCCAAGCCAAAACGGCTGCTTCGCGGCGATAGTCGATGCTTTGCCTCCTTCGGTCAAAAGATCGATCGGATCGTGCGCTTCGACTTTCTCGTCGTTAAATCCGGTGATGTAATTATCCGGCGCCCATTTCCGAGTGTGGATGATCAGGCGATCGAATTTGCGGAGTGTCTCTTCACCGAGCTCGGTAATCTTGACGCAAGTCACATGCATACCGGGCTTGAGCCAATCGGGCGGCACCACTCTCGATACGGAATTGGTCGCCGCCGCAAGAATGTCCGCGCGCTCGGCAACCGCCTCTGCGGAGATGGCGGCATCCACCGATACGCCGAGTTCATGCTCTACTTCGCCGGCGAACTTCTCGCGATTCGCCTTCGTCGGGCTGTGCACCAGGATTTTCTTGATATTCCGCACCGCGCACATCGCCCTGGCGTGAGCGCGCGCCTGCCAACCCGAACCGAGAATCCCGAGGACGGCGGCGTCCTCGCGCGCTAGAAACCGCGCCGCCAGCGCGCTGCTCGCCGCGACGCGAATCCCTTGAATGATGCCATCGGGGAATATCGCCAGCGGCTCTCCCGTCTCGGCGGAAAATAGCAGCACAAGACCGACCCACTTGTTCCCCGGCGCCGCAGGCACTTTGTCTTTGATGATGCGACCCGCCCTTTCCTCCCACTTGATGACGTCCGAGTTGAGCCGCAACGCCACGACCTTCTCGCGCGTGAGGCCGCCTTCCATGGTTTTGAAACAATAGACGCCGCCAGTGGTCGTGGCCGGCAGATAAAGATCGCTGCGCGGGCGATTCACAGC
>JBIOXP010000090.1:0-7991 GCA_044869705.1 Binatia bacterium
CGAGGTTCTCAGGCGTGGCGAAGATGTAACCGGAAGCTTGAAGTAAGTTATCGGGACCCGCATCGCGGGCAGGAGTAATATCGATGCGGATTTCCGGCTCGCTTGCGACTCCTTTGGCGGCAGCCTCCGCCATCTGCTGGGTGCCGCCCGTCTTGGAATGATAGACGATTAAAATGCTTTTCATCCGACAAAGATTTAATCACTGAACCCTTGACTCGCAAAGCGTCGTCAGTCCGATTAACACACGAGGCGAATGTTCGAGCGCCGTATGTCATGCGAGCTCAGCGAAAATCCTTCTTAGCCGCGTTAACTTTCGCCGACTAGAAGATCTAAGAAAGATTTCTCCCCTCGGTCGAAATGACAGAAATCGCCGTTCTCGTCGGTGTGTTTAGATTCTCGTGTAGAACGTAAACTCAATCGGATCATCAAGCTAAAACGGCCCCGAAGGTAGCTCCGGCCACTCGGACAGCAGCCTCCCATACCCGGGGATACGATAACGCTGTCCGAGTTTCGACAAAATGACCCAAAGCATTGCCGGATTGCTCGCAACGATCGGCAGGCCCAGCTCAGCTTCGAGGCTTTGCAAAATCGGCAGGGGATCGAGCAGCGCGCCCTGGAAGTAAATCGCGTCGACATCGGAAAACTTCGCCAGGCTCTCGCGAGTGAGTGCCTCGACATCTCTCGGTGTGAGCTTTTGCGCGTCCGTATGAGCCCGTAAGGTTTGCGGCGGGTATACCGAGGCGATGTTGAATTCCGCTAGATAGTCCCGGTACATTTTTTTAAGCTCGTCATCCACCGGCGTCATCAACAGGATTCTTTTTGACCCGAACGCTTTCAGGGCCGCAACCGAAGAGCGAAGCGCGAGCGCCACAGGCTTTTTGATTCCCACTACAACCCGCTGCCACATTCCCGGATTGAGGGCTTCCTTGGGAGCACCGCTGATGATGATGCCGTCCCAACCATTCTCCCGGATCAGTTCCTTGGCTTGCGCGATGAGCGCATCGACCTTACCTCGCGCGTCGTACAGAGAAGTCTTTACACCGGTTTCCTGTACGAAATTAAACGAGATCTCTTTGGGAATGAATGCTCTGAAGCTGTCGTGGTGCGGGCTGGCGGCAGGGCTCGATCCGATGAAACCGATCTTGAGCGGCACGGGCTTTTCCCGATTCGAGCTTGTCACTTCGACGGTGCTTCTGACGCTAGGCTACCACGAATACCCCAATCGCTTTTCTCCATGTCATGAAACAACACGTTCAGCGACTCTGGTTTGACGTTCAGGACCTCTTCGAAATCCTTTGAAATCCTTCTGACCATTTCATTTTTTTGTTCCTTGCTTCGCCCCGTGTACATATAAATATGAACGACCGGCATTTTAACCTCCTCAAAAGAGTTGTTCTCATCCATACGAAAGGCTCCGGCGAAAGGCAACCCGCGGCAATGCTTGACAGCCGCGTCCGATCGTATGATTATGAAATCGATCCGGAGGAAGACACCGTGGAACGAATCGTTCATGCCTGGGTCGGTTTGGCGGTTTCGGAACAGGCGTCATTTTTGATCAAATCAGCAATTTTCTTATCTTTCGCCGGCGCCACTCTGTTCTTTGCTCTGGGCGCGAGTTATCCGGCGGTTCACGATACCTTACACAATGTTCGACACGCTCTGGCCATTGTTCCTTGTCATTGATCAGGCTTAGCGTCTTAGCTTGCCTCGGATTCGCTCTTTCCCTGTTCATCTCGCCGGTTAGGGCCGACGAACTCAACGTTTACTTTAAGACCACGCCGGGCTTCGAACAGCTTCGTCCCTACGCCGACCCCGCGACTCTGTCGTTGCTTGTGACCGATGCCAATGGGCGACCGCTGAGGGAGGGCTCTGTAGCACTTTGGCTCGATGCCCCGCGATCGGGAGTTTTCTTTTCTACGGATTTCCCTTGGGTTGAAGGTACACGCCTGCAGGAGGCGCAGCTGAATTTGCGGCAAGGCCGCGCCAACTGGAAATATCTTTTTCCGATCCGGGGTGAGTATCGACTCGCCGTAAGTGTCAACGCGGCGGACGGCCGCACAGCGCATAAAGAATTCACTTTCAATGTGCATGAGAATGAAAAAAAGTGGGGCGCGTTGGCGGCGTTTTCGGCTGGTTTGTTTTGTCTCGGTTTATTCGCGGGAAGAGTATTCACGGCTGCGCCGAAGCAAGCCGCAGTCATCATCCTAGCGTTCTTCTCGGCGACGGGCCGCGCCGATGCTAACGCCGGTCCGGAGGCCGCCAGCGCGGTTCTGGAAGTCGCGCCGGCAACCGTCGGTCGTCCGACGCTCGTGCGCTGGCGGTTTAATAACGCCGTCGACCCGTCGCGAGTTCTACTCTCACTCGCAATCGTTCACTTGGAAAAAGGCAAGACAGTTTTCGAAGTGGAAAGGATTTCTGTGCCGGGGGAGTTCGCGATGAGCTTTCAGTTTGCCGATGGCGCAGAATACCGTCTGGTCGCCGTCGGGGAGGAGCCGGGCAGCATGCCGATACGCACCGAGAAGATTATTTCCGCAACCGCCTTAGAGCCTCCGACCAAGGCCATGCTACCGGCGTTCGGCTATTTTATTGCTTTGATCGCAGCCGGCCTGATCGCAGGCCGGTGGAGCAAGCGGCGAAGTACGTGAACCGTGCGGAGTGAACGGCGAGAGTAGAAACGATTCCACTCACTCCTTACCTCTGACTCCTAACCGGGTTTAGTTTTCCGAAACATCGATTAAAACGCCGTCAGGATCGGCTAGCTGAAGTTGGCCGAAGCAGCACGTTGCCAGGAGTTTCTGCCTCACTTCGCGCTCGGGATTTTTATCGGCGCGGTCTTCCTTGGGTAAGAGGTGCGCGCTTTTTTCCAGGTCGGCTTTGAAAGCAGCCATGCTCTCCACTTTGAACCCGATATGATCGAGCGCGGGGCGTTCGATTCCTGAGCCGTAAAAATCCGCGATCTTCCATGGCATAATCGCCAGAGTGAGTCTGCCGTCTGATAAGTAGTGGTTGGCATCGCCGGAAGGCTTTTCCAGTTCAGTTAACTCGAAGACTTCGCGATAAAATTCGGCGCACTGTTCGGGCTCGACACAGCGCAACGCGAAATGACCGATGCGCCGTTTGCGCTCTTCTATTTTGTCGGTATAAAGATCGCGGCGATTTTCCATGTTCAACTGCGAAAGATCAAAGACATTCCCGGCGGGATCATGCGTGCTGATGCCTGCAAACGGCCGGTTATTGGGACGTTTGAGCACTTGGATTTTCGGATATTTCTCCTTCATGCGGGAATAAACGAACTCGACATCCTGCACCTCGAAGCCAAAGTGATCGAAGCCGGCCTGGCGGCCGGGCGCTCTCGGATTGAGGTTTAACCCCACGTAGCCATCGCCGACGACCACGGCTCCGCCCGCGCGTTGCAGACTCGACCTGCGCATCTGAAAAACATCGTGGTAAAAATCGCCTTCGGTATTCGCGTTGCTGGTGACGATGGCCATATGCCGCATTTGTGCAAACATGAGCACCTCCGGTGAGATGTCGAACTGACGCTAAACTATTGAACTGGGACTGCCTTGTCAACCTAACTACGCTGGAAGTTGGAGTGCTGGAGTGATGGAATGCTGCGCCGGGAACACAACACTCCAGTACTCCATCACTCCAGTCTGCGAATTACACGTTGACGACGACGACACCTTTGGGTTCGAGATAGTAATCCAGCGCCTCCGGACCATGTTCGCGACCGACGCCGCTGGATTTCACACCGCCGAACGGGAGCTCGTCGTAGCCGTAGTGCAGCGAATTCACCCAGACATTTCCCGCCTGAAGCTTCTCAATCGCCTTGTTGGCGTGCAGCAAGTTTCGGGTCCAGATCGAGGAGCCGAGGCCGAATTCCGATGCGTTGGCTTTTTCCAAAGCCTCGTCGAGCGTTTTGAAGGTATAGGCCGGCAGCGCCGGGCCGAAAACCTCTTCTTTGGTCATCCGTGCATCATCGGGAACATTGCTCATTAAGGTTGGCAGATAATAAAAGCCTTTATCGAAGTCGCCGCCTTTGGGCCGTTCGCCGCCGAAAAGCACTTTCGCGCCACGACTCTTCGCATCTTCAACTTGCTCCTCGACTTCCTGGCGTTGCGAACCGAGATGGATCGGGCCCATGCGAGTTTCTTTGTTGATGCCGTTGCCGACGGTTTTCTTCTTGAGGATTTCCACCAGACCGCCGAGAAAATTATCGGCGATCGATTCCTGCAGAAACAGCCGCTTGACGCCGAGGCACATCTGACCGCAGTTAAAATAGCGCCCCACGTCGGCCATTTTTACGGCCAAGTCGACATTGGCATCCTCCATGACGATCATCGGATCGCTGCCGCCGAGCTCCAATGTGACGCGCTTGATTTCACGTCCGGCGACCTCCATGACATGACGCCCCACCGGTGTCGAGCCGGTGAACGCGATGCGCCGAATGCGCGGGTTACGCAAGAGTTCTTCACCGACGCTGCCGCCGGGCCCCGTCACGACGTTGACAGTACCTTTCGGCAAGGTCTTTTGAGCTTTGCCCTCGCCGAAGGTTGCTTGAGCGATAAGCTCAATGACCCGAATCGTTGCGAGCGGGGTCGTACTCGCCGGTTTGATGATGATCGTATTACCGGCCGCGAGCGTGGGGCCGAGCTTGGTTCCCATCAATGTTAAAGGAAAGTTCCACGGCACGATCCCGCCGCAAACGCCAATCGGTTGACGTACCACCATGCCGTAGGCGCCTTTTTGCGGCAGCGGCACATGGGCGCCGCGTACCTTGGAAGCAAGTCCGGCATAAAACTCCAGGCCATGCACGAGATGGTGAATTTCCAGCCCCGCTTCGAAAACGGTCTTGCCTTGTTCCTGCGTGAGCAGTTGAGCGATTTCGCCGCTGTTCTTTTTAATCAATTCACCGGCATTCAGCAGCGCGACGCCGCGATCTTCCGGTGACACATCCGACCAGATTTTGAACGCGTCTTCGGCCGCCTGGATCGCCTGCTGGACGTCCCTGTCGTTTCCCTGCGGCACGGTGTCGACGGTTGCGCCCGTCGCGGGATTACGAACTTCGGTGGTGTTTTTGGTTACCGAATCGACGGATTCGCCGCCGACAAACATCTTGGCCATGAGCAAACCTCCAATGAGTAAAGTTCAAAACCGTTCAAACGTTCAAGCCGTTCGAAACGTTCGAACAAGAAACTGTACGGTTATTTTCCTTTGAACTGCGCGGTGCGTTTTTCGAGATAAGCTTTGACGCCTTCCTGGCCATCTTCGCTGCCGAAAGTCTGCGCCAGCAGCTCACGCTCGAAGGCCAGCCCGTCCGGCAAAGAGAGCTCGAGGCCGGTTTGAATCGCGCGCTTGACCTTGCCGACCGCCAGACTGCTTTTGTTCGGCACAATGAACTGCCGCGCGTAATCCAGGACCTCGTCCATGAAATGGTCCTTTTCGTAAATATAATGGATCAAGCCCATCTCGAGCGCTTCTTCGAACGCGATCGTTTTGCCGGTCACGCAGAGTTCCATCGCCCGGCCTTTGCCGACCAGCCTGGGCAAGCGCTGGGTCCCGCCCATTCCCGGCATCACGCCGAGATTGATTTCCGCGAGACCACAGCGGCCGCCTTCTTTTTTGGCGATGCGGATGTCACAGGCCATGGCGATTTCCAAGCCGCCGCCGACCGCATGGCCATTGATCGCCGCGATGACGATCTTGGGCGTATTTTCGAGCCGCATCAGGACTTCATGGCCGTGCAGTGCGAAGTTGTTTTTGAAACCTAGTGACTGTTTCGAGAGCATGTTGATGTCGGCGCCGGCGGAAAAAAATTTTTCCACTTTTCCGGTAATGACGAGCGCATGCACGTCGTCATTGAAACGAGCATCCAAAATCGCCGCATCCAATTCTTTCAGCAGTTCCGTCGTGTAGCTGTTGACCGGCGGTCGATTGATTTCCAAGACGGCGATACCGTTGTCGACGCGGCTCTCAATCATTTTCGCATCAACCATAGCCCATCCTCCTCGATAAGATTCAATAGAGTCAATTAGCCCGGCATCCTACTGCAAGTCAAGGTGGCAGCCCGGCGTGAGGCCATGTTGTCCGACAAAAACCGAACGAGAAGCGCGCCAGTTGATTTGGAAACCCATTTGAACTGTGGCATGACTAGAGAAATTTTCCCGCGGGAGGCAGGATGAAAGTTAGACCGAAGAGAGAACCGATCAAATGGCCCGACGGCGCGCGCATCGCTATCACCCCGTGCGTCGCGTTCGAAACGTGGCCGGAGGATCTCGGCGGACCCAACACATTACAGCAGGAGAATCGGCGCAGTTTTCCACGCACCGCCGTAACGAAACGAAATCTCGCGATCATTACGGATCGCGAGTTCGGTGAACGGGTCGGCATTTACCGCATGCTGGAGATCTTCGAGAGCGAAAAAATCCGGACGAGCTTCTTCCCGACCGGTATCACGGTGCAAAATTATCCTGAGATCTTTAAAGAAATCGCGGAACAGGGACACGAAATCGGAACCGAAACGTGGATCCACGACTACAGCTACATGAAGAAGCGTGAGCAGGAAAAAAAGGACCTCAAGAAAACCGTTGAGACGGTGCGACAGGTCGTCGGTAGGGCCCCTGTGGGCTATCTTTCGACCGGAGTGGCGCCCAGCGCATCAACACCGGAAATCATCTTAGAGCTGGGCTATAACTATTGGATGGACCCGCAGCATCAGGAGACGCCGTATACGCTCAGAATAAAAAAACAAGAACTGACGGTGCTGTCCTATTTTCAGGATTTGAATGACTATTCAAGCTATCAGCGCGCCGGCAGGACTCCCCGGGATCTGCTACAGATGTGGAAGGATTGCTTTGATTGTCTTTACGAGGAAGGGGAAAGAGATCCGAAATTCATGATGTGGGGCAATCATCCTTTTGTCGGCGGCCGGCCGTTTCGCGCGTTACTATTGCGCGAATTCATTCGCTACGCGAAAAGTCACGGAAAGGTCTGGTTCGCACCGGCAGGTGAAATCGCCAAGTGGTACCGTGAAAATTATCATGATGCGCAGATCGAACAGTGGCCAAACTTTGCGCACGCGGGCAGGCCGGGGAAGATTTCTGATCTGGCCAAGCTATAGAGCTTGCATTCGGCGGCTGGTTCGCCCCCTGCATAACCGGATTTAGCATTGGCAAAGAAAAAAAATTTCGACAAGGCTCTGAAGCGCGGCCTCGAAGAGCTTGACAAATCGGGCGTGTCTCCGAATGGCGATGCCGCGGCACAGGTGCGAGCGCTCAAGAATCAATTCGGTATCGGACGCGAGCGGGACCTCGCGGTGATCTATTCCTTGGGCAAAACTGTCGATCGCGCGGCGGTCGATGCTCTCGGCGAAATCGATCGTCAGACCAGCGATAAGGAGTACAAGAAAGAAATCAAGCGCGCGCTGTTTAAATTGTCGCAGCGCGGTCTTGATGTGGCGCGCGAAAGCACGGCACATCAAGCGGCTCCCGCAGGGTTGTTCACCCACGAACCGGAAATCGAAGCCTACATGTCAGCGGTTGATGGCGGCGGCGGTCGATTGATTTGGCTGGCCAAGACACAGCCGGGACACGGGCTGCAAGTCATTCAGGCGATGCTGCACGAGCGTGACGGTTTGTTGCGCATCGGCGGCGCTCATCTTAGGCGTAAAGAGATGCGCAACATGTTTCACGAGCTTCAGCAACAACATAGCATCACCATGGTTGCAATCCCTTGGGAGTTCGCCGATTGGGCAATTTATGAAGGGTACGAAAGAGCCAAGGCGCGCGGCCAAAGCGGGCTGGACAAATTTCACGAGCTGCGCTCGATCATCGGCGGCGAAAAACCAACGGCGCAACCCCATCCCATTTATCGAAAAATCGACGGCGCAGAGGTACGGGAAGGTCCATGGCGCGAACAGTCACGGCGACTCCTGGATGAACCGGAGCTGCGCTACTGGGTGCTGACCGACGACTGGATGCGGCAATTCC
>JBIOXP010000091.1:0-2832 GCA_044869705.1 Binatia bacterium
GGAGGTTCGGAAGGCAACATCCGACTGAAACTGCTGGCCCAGTGTAAGCGCGGCCAATTTCAGCTCGCCGATCCGGACGGCGTGCCGATCGATGTCGCGGCGGCACACTAAGTCAACTCTAGCAGCAATTTCAGCGCGCGCGGTCACACTTCGAGAGTCTTAGAACGAAGGGCTTTTGCCTGGCCGCGGCCCTGGCCTCAAAGGGTTCTTCGAATTGAGACGCGAATCAAATCTAAGACTCCAGTAGAAGCCGGCTCAGAAATCTTTCACAATCGCAGCTCAAGCAAAATATCGCTACCGCGATGGCAAAGGGTTCATCGTCTGAGCATCGTCATCCCATAGGGCGCGCAGGCCATGCGCCCGCCTGCTTTGATGTCGTCGCGCACAAGGTTTGCCGCCGACGAAACCACCGCCCTAACGAACTATTCAGCGAGACAGTACCGGATCACAAAATCCGATGGAACCAGAGAAGCGACAGCAGAGCGGACGTAAGCGCGATCAGCGCCGCGGCGGCGGCAAACAGCGAGCTAATCTCCATCGGCTTTTTTTCGAGCAGGAACTTGGAATTCAGAACCTGATAAACTTTTTTCAAGTCGGTTGCGGTACCGGCATAGAAATACTCGCCGCGAGTCATGTGCGCGATCTGTTTCAGCGTTTCTTCATCGAGCCGGACTCGCATCGACCATCCCTCAAAACCGATCGTCTCCCCGCTTTGCGTCCCGAACCCGACGGTAAAAACCCGCACGCCGCGATCGGCAGCTAATTGGGCCGCCTCGATGGAATCCGGCCCGGTCGTTCTCTGGCCGTCGCTCAGCAAAATAATCGCCGCTGAGGTGTAACTTCCCGGCGCGACGGGCTTGAAATTCGGTTTATCGGATTGCGCTGCCTGATCGATCGGCACGCCGCGCGAGCCTCTGCGTCCATAAATAAACGAGCTCACGTCGATGCCCGCGTCCGGGAAAATCGTGGCCAAAGAAACGATGATGCCGCTACCGATCGCCGTGCCCCGCTGCAGCTGGAACCGGTCAATCGCGGTGATGATGTCCTCCCGATTTTGCGTTGGTGATTGCACGACGGAGGCCGTTGCCGCGAACGAGACCACGCCGATGCGAACGTTCGCTGGCTGTTCAGCAACGAACGCTTTTGCCGCCGCCTGGGCGGCGGACAGCCGATTGGGTTGAACGTCGCTCGCCCGCATGCTGCCCGATACGTCCATCGCGAGAATGATCGTTTGGTATTGCGAAGGTAACAAGACAATCGCCGCCGGACGGGCGATAGCCACGAGCATTGCGATCAGCGCGATCAAGAAAAGCAGCGGCGGAATATGCCTGCGCAATCTGTGGCCCGCCCCGATCGCCTGTTTCACCATACTCAAGCTGGCATATTTGATCGCGCTCTCTTGCTTGCGTCGCAGAATGTAGAAATATCCGGCGACCAGTGCCGGAACGATCAGCAAAAGCCAGAGCATTTCAGGCCAAAGAAATGTCATAGCTCCCTTTCGAGGGTCGCGCTAAAGTCGCTCCCGCTGCCAATTGCCGGCGCCTTTTGCGCAGATCGGCGAATCGCAAGATGGTATCGACCAAGTTATCGTCCGTAGACAATTCCAATGCGTCCACACCGGCTTGCCCGAAAGAAGAGCGCAGCTTCTGTTCGTTCTCGCTGGCCAGGGCGGCAAAGCGTCTCCTGAAACTCCGATCGTGGGTGTCGACGAAAAGTTGTTCACCGGTCTCCGCATCCCGCATCAAGACAAAACCAGCATCGGGCAATTCCATTTCGAGCGGATCGAAGACACGCACGGCGATGACTTCATGCCGCCGCGCCAAATGGACAAGCGGCTTGGTCCAGCCCGGCGTGCTGATAAAATCCGACACGATAAAAACCAGCGATCTTCGCGCTATCACTCGAAAAGCAGTGCGCAGCAGCTCGCCGAGATCCGTTTCGGACAAACCGGCGCTATTTGGCCGGGAGAGTATGCCATGCAGAATATGAAGCGCCTGACGCCGGCCGGTACGAGCCGGAATGACGGTGTCCACCTGATTGCCGTAAAAAACCGCGCCGATTCGGTTCCCGTGACGAGTTAACAAACGCGCCAACACGGCGACGAATTCCCCTGAAACCGAGACTTTGTTGATCCGCGCGCCGAAATCAACGGAGGGACTCAAGTCCAAGAGAAACCATGCGGTAATCTCGCGATCTTCGTTGTACACGCGCACATAAGGTGTTTGCAGCCGCGCCGTCACGTTCCAGTCGATGTACCGGACATCGTCGTGATACTGATACTCGCGCAGATCGGCGAGATCGAGCCCGAAGCCGCGAAACAAAGTCTGGTAATCGCCCTGCAGCAGGCCATCGAGACGGCGGATAACCGTCCATTCGAGGCGGCGCAGGATGTTCTCCGCGCTCGCGGTAGCGCTAAGGCCTTGAGGACTGTTCACCAACTCCGTCTCCAGAAACAGAGCTGGAGTAATGGAGTATTGTTCCTCTACCCATCACTCCTTGACTCCAACACCGCATCACTCCACCCTTATGACCCCGCAGCAAATCTCACATGAGATTCCAGCGGTTTTTCCGGTGCGCCAATATGCTGCATGATGCGCTGGACTAGATCGTCGGGCGTTATTCCTTCCGCGAGCGCCTCGTACGTGAGAACCAGGCGATGGCGAAATACGTCCGGCACTAGATCTCTTACGTCCTCCGGCAGGACGTAGCTCCGACCTCGCAAAAGCGCGAGCGCCTTCCCGCCTTCGATAAGGTTGATCGATGCTCGCGGGCTAGCGCCGAAGGACAAGAATTTGCCAGTTTCCGCAATCCCGAAGCGCGCCGGTTCGCGGG
>JBIOXP010000092.1:0-7093 GCA_044869705.1 Binatia bacterium
CTACTGCCGAAGCCATTTGTGGCGGCCCCCATCGACGGTCACCATAATTATTGCTACAGCCGACTCTGGCATTATGGGAAGGCGGAGGCGGTTGAACTAGTCGTAAAAGCGCTCGAGCGCGGGACACCGGTCTACGGTCTCCTGGTGCCCTCAAAAGAGATTGATCAAGACATCAAACGATTGCCCTTGGTCCAAGGTTACACTTGGAAACGGAGTAATGGGACCGACACAGCGGCGGCTGTAATCGTGACATTGACAAAGGATACCACCGCTTCGAGCTTGGAACCCGTTTTTCGCTTGATTGAGTGATGACAAATGAAGCTATCGGTCGTTATCCCTTGTTACAACGAGCAATCTACGATTGAAACTGTCGTAGAAGCAGTCCGCGCCGCGCCTGTCGAGGATCTCGAAATCATCGTGGTGGATGACGGATCAACCGATGGTACGAGAGAACTTCTTGAGGCGAAACCTCATGGATGGGTCGATAAGCTTGTGCTACAGGAGCGCAATTTTGGCAAGGGAGCAGCTTTGCGTACGGGCTTTCAAAACGCGACTGGAGACATAGTCATCGTTCAAGACGCCGACCTGGAATATGACCCGAACGAATACCCCATCCTTCTCGCACCGATTCTGGAGAATCGCGCCGACGTTGTGTTCGGTTCCCGATTCTTGGGAGGCCGGCCTCATCGCGTAGTTTACTTTTGGCACATGGTAGGAAACCGATTTCTCACGTTGCTGTCCAACATGTGCACCAACTTGAACCTCACTGACATGGAAACATGTTACAAAATGTTTCGACGCGAATTCCTTCATAACATAGCCATTGAAGAGGACCGATTTGGCTTTGAACCTGAGATTGTTGCGAAGGTGGCGCAAGCTCGATGTAGAGTTTTCGAGGTTGGCATTTCGTACAACGGACGAACGTACGAAGAAGGAAAAAAAAATAGGATGGCGTGACGGTGTAAGAGCTATTTATGTAATCGTTAAATATAACATATTTCGAAGGAAAAAGAGTCTATGGAGGAGCAATACTCAGGAGTCGACATCCTCGAAGCGCTCGAAAGCGCGCACAACTACAACGATTACTTAACTCGCTTGGTCCGCGGGTCGGCGGAATCAACGGATCTGATCGACTTCGGCGCAGGCATCGGAACCTTCTCCAAGAGATTAAGAACGGCGGGTTACAACGTTAAGTGCGTCGAACCGGACCCCTTACAGAGACGACGGCTCGAAGAACAAGGTTTCGACGCCTTTGAGAATATTACGGCTATCGCAGATAGTTCGGCGTCATTTGTTTTTTCGCTAAACGTCTTTGAGCACATCCAGGACGACGCGGTAGCCTTAAGGGAAATTCGCCAAAAATTAAAACCGGGCGGCACCCTCCTGATTTATGTACCCGCCTTTGCGTGTCTCTGGACAAGTCTGGATGAAAAACTCTGCCACCATCGAAGCTACACAAAAACAACGCTTCGGCGCCTTGTTGAGCGAGAAGGTTTCGTCATTGAAGACACGCGCTACGCAGATTGTCTCGGGTTTATTGCCGTGCTTATTTTCCGGGCGCTGAATAGAAGCGCCTCCGCGCTGAACGCGAGATCAATTTCTCTCTATGATCGCTGGCTGTTTGCGCCAAGCCGCGTCTTAGATAGGCTTTTCGATCGATGGTTTGGAAAAAACGTCTACGTTCGCTGCCGAAAGTAAGCTGTTGCTTTTCGTGGCCGAGTAGAGGACCTGCCCAATAAAATGGCTCCGGCAATTTCCAAAAGCATCCAGAGTCACTTTATATTGAAATCTGAAGGGCATAGGTGTCGCTCGCTATTCTTGTTGGTTATTGCGGTATGCGTTTCGTTTCGCTTACAATTACTCCCTTTAAATGGCCAGACGGTAACTTCTGGAACGACAGAGTCCCCAGAGGCTAAGGCCTCCAATTCGAGCGACGCCACAACCACAGGCGCCGTTACTGCCCCAATCCCAAACAAGGCTAGTCGCCTGGTTAACGTTAAAGAATACGGCGCGGTCGGCGACGGCGTAACAAACGATACCGCCGCTTTTATTAAGGCCTTAGCGATTTGTGCGGTAGACGGCGGAACTTGCGTGGTTCCCGAAGGAACGTATCTGATTTCTCCTTCGGGTATCTCGACGGGAGCACACAAAGCATCCGTTGTGTCGGGAGTCCATCTGAAGGGCGCGGGACGCGGAGCATCTATCCTGAAGATTACCGCGATGCCCACGGATCATCTTCTACCCTGTGACGGAGACAACTGGAGCGTGGAGAACCTGACCCTGGACATGGGGGACTACACTCCATCGGTCGGCAGGGCGGCAATCGCTGGCAAGGGTAACAACTGGCGAATCTCAAACTGCAGGGTCCTAAGGATCGGGAGGTCGGGGATTGCCGCTTTCGGCGGTAGCAACTGGTCTATCGAAGGAAACTATGTTACCAGAACAGTGCCGGGAGCAACTCCACCGACTTGTGCGATTCTCGTCACGGCCAATGCCGGGGTATGGTCAAGGAATGGACGTGTTATCAATAACATCTGTGAGGGCGCTGGGATTACGTTTTCCGGTAGTGATGGAATGGTCGCCCGCAACCGGATAAATAGATCGGGAAGTGGCACGGGCATCTTTGTACAAGGGTCGCCCAGCACACACGCAGCGAAGATAATCGGTAACATCTGCACTGGCGGGACGTCGGGTTACGATGCTGCGCAGGGAGGGCGATGGTGGTCAGTGAGTGGCTTTGAAATATGGGCAGCGGACTCTGTGATTTGCAATAACACGGCCCACGATAATGATGGCGGTGGCTTTGCCATTGGCGGCCAAAACAGCATGGTTATCGGGAATAAGGCCTATAATAACGGGCGGGGACGCCACGGGTACGCCGGGTTCAATGCGCGCATAAACCCAGCAAAGGGAGCATCGGCGTCTCATTCGATCTTTATAGGAAACTCTTCCTACGATCAGGATTACGGTTACAAGGAACAGGCTGCTGGACTAAGCGATATCAAACAAATCGGCAATGATTACAACCGTAACAGGATTGGACCTGCCAAGTCTTTCAGCGCGGGCAGTCAAACGCCGATCTCGCCTGAAATGAAAAGTAAGTTGAAAGTGCTTGCCGACAACCCCGATCTGCCGGATCAGGTCCGCCGCGCTGTCCGCGAATCGCTCGCACGTTAAAAGCAGGTATCCGCAGTACAACTGCCGTGTCACCTGGGTCATGATGCCGTCACCGACACAGGACATGTGCGAGGCGTTTGGACATCGGGAAGGTCCTTACTCTTCGACCCTGGTCACCGTCACTTTCGCCAAGAGCTGCCTGTGATCGGAATCGTAAAGCCGAAATTCGTGGGTGGAACCAGCTTGGATCCAATTCGCCGGTTGCGAACCACGCGGTGAGCCTCCAAACAAAACTTCCTCGCGCCCGTTCGTCGAAACGTAAACCCTTCCATCAACGCTCTTCCATGAAATAGTCGTTAGGCCTCGTCCTTCGCCCGCCGGCACGGGATTTGGAGATGCGGTGAGGCTGGGTGCCATTTTGATAATCAAGACGACGCCCTCCGTAATAAGCAGGCTTTCAAAGTTCGACAATCGGAACTCTTCATTGCGACCCAACGCGATGCTTCCGGCACACTGTTCGTCCACCAGCTCCTTAACAAAGCCAGCCATGCCGTGGGAATGACACGGGAAAGGATCGAGAATGGACGGCTTGGGATCGAATCGTCTGCCGTCAGGAAAATCGTCCAGATAACCTGTACCCCAATCCTCAATGGCGTACAACCCGCCTGGTTTCAAATGATGGTCAAACAAGTGCCAGAATGTTGTTTTACTTAGCTCGCCAATATGCGAGGCATCATCAATGATGATGTCAAATCCGTCAGGAGCGATGCTCGCAGCCACCTGAGACAGAAACTGTGTATCTGCCTGGTTGCCTTGGAACACCTGAATACGCTCTCCGGGAATGAAGCCTTCTGGCAACTCCAGATCGATTCCAGCGATGGTACCTCTTGGGAAATAATCGCGCCAGAGTTCAAGTGAACCGCCTTTTTTGACACCTATTTCAAGAAGTTTTACATCGTTATCGGTCCAACGCGACAGGATGGGGTCATACACCTCAAGATAATGGTGTTTTATCTTGTCGGTGTCGTAGGCGGCTAAATTTAGCTGTTCACTTCGCATAGAGGTGGACGAATCTGCGTAACACGCCGCTCTTATGACATCGATTGTCACCTGAATCTAAAAAGGTTCCGATCGATATGTCGTACCATTCCATGCTCGGTTTTTGCGGTGGCATGCACTATTGAACTTTCGCGATGTGGTTTACTCGTGCCGCGAATTCGGCATCCAACTCGTCGGCTGCGGCAGGTGAGTGTTCTGTAGGCTGGGTAGTTTGCTCGATCTTGGCGGAAAGTTCGCGCGTCTCTTCCACGATTGCGGGATCAGTAGCAGGATCGTCAGATTTAAAATCCGGCGGTACATTGGAGCTATTGATCCGCTCTGAAAGCGGCTCGAGACATTTGGCAGAATACGGTTCGCCCAAAAAATCCAGTAACGATCGTAGAGCGGCCTCAGGGCTCTCAACCAAGGCGGTATAGCGCAAGCGATAAACCACGTGCGGACCGTAAGCTTCCTCAGCCTTCAAACATGCCCTAACCGTTCGCAGCCAATATTTGTACGCTTCTTCTTCGTTCGCCACCACATGCGTCCCTGCGACGCGATGGAAATTGAGCAGAGAACGCACGACTGAATCCACATCGCGCACGATGTGGATGAATAAAGCGCATGGAAACAGCTTGCGCAGACCACAAATGTGGAAGGAGTACTCTGGCGTTTGATCTACCCAGCGCGTCTTGTATTCCGAGTTCGAAGCCGCCGTTCTAAGAGAATTAACGAGCTCGGAGTAGACTACACCATTTGCTTCATTGGCGATTTCGTACTGCCGAATCGCTGCACTCGTAGCAGCATCCAATTCGCCGGTCACTTCGCCAGGATAAAGTCCCTTTTTCTTGAGCAGGCGTTGGACTGCTATAGTCAAGCGTTTTCGGTCGAGGTCCCCCCGATGTTTGAGGATCAAAGAGTTGAGGCTGCGCCCGATATGGGAGAAGAGTTCATCGCGCGAGATGCTCATTGCACTTAAGATCGAGAAGATGCCGCGCGCCGCGCCGATTTGGTAACCCTTCGCGACGTTCACCGCAAAATCTCCCATCCAGCTGGATTCTGGCACTGGAAAGATGTTTGGATGGTGGCCAAGGCACCACGCGAGAATGCTAGTTCCAGATCGCGGCGATCCCACCACGAAAATTGGTTTGTTAATCTCCTCGTGCATTTCAGCGGTTTTTGGGAGACGCAGTGTCACTCTCCGTTCGCGATGTCGTCAGTGCACCGATCGGCTTTCGGCGCATCCAAAAGCTCCCTCCGATCCAACGAGGGAGATCTGGAAAAGTAGCTCGAAGGTGCTCCTCATGATAACGGCTGAGGTAGTAATTGGCCAGTAGCACCTCGAACTCGGAGTTGAATGTTAAAAATGCCCGCAGCAAATATTGCTCTGTCCAAAAGCGAAACTCATCCATTACCCAATCACGTCGGTACTCGAAGGGCAGGAAAATGTCATGCACATGAACGATGACTCCGGGATGCAGACGCGGTAACACTTCCAGGAAAAGGTAATTAACGTCGCCGCCTATCTTCACCGTATGAGAGCTATCAATAAACAAGATGTCACCCGATGCCAGTTGCGAGAAGAATTCCAGATCGATGTCCTGAACCTTTTCCTCAATTAATGATTGCAACCCAGGAATTCCCTCACGGAGGAACTCCCGCGGAAACGGTTCGATACAGATGAGGTCGGAATTCTTGTTCTTTTCAGCCGCTTGCCCCAAAACAAGGGACGAGAAACCGCTGCCCACTTCGATGATTAATCGCGGCTGGAAATGCCGAATCATGCAGTACGCCACGAGAGCATCAGCCCCATCAAAGAGACCGTTCCCAAGATAAAATTTATTGTGCTCTTGAGTTTTTGCGGCTGGAAAGTGTTGGTATTCATCACGGAACTTTAAAAAGCTTCGCAATAAATTGAGTTGAGCTGCCTCATTCATGTGGATGCCTACGAGTTCGCTCGGTCCGCTCCAGAGCGTTTCAGGCAACGATTGCGTGTCAGGGATCGGCTGGTTAAAGCGCGCCGGAGTCACATGAAATCCACGTCGCTCCCAGTCCTGAAACAAGTCCCGAAATTGCGGGCTCCCAAGACACACTGGCATCACCGCAGCGACGAATTGGGAGAGGTCGGCCACATCGATGTTCCGCCGCCTCGCTTCGTCTGCAATTTCGCGGAGCGCGGCAGGTGCAGACTCGATGTCACGTCTTGCTTTAACCGAGTCGACTGCTACTTCGGGTCGACTAGCCGCATACAGGCGAAACTCATATATTTTGGAGTCGGTGATCCACGGAACTTCCACGTGGCCAGACGGTCCTCCTTGCATCACTAGCTTCTCGTCATCCGTTGCCGTTGAAACGCGTATCTCCGCTCCGGCCGGATCGTTCGTCTCCCAGGAAATCACGCAACGTTGCCCAAAAAAAAGTGGATTTGGGTTCGCAGTTATTTTTCCGGTAATCTCTCCGGTTGGCTCCGTCTTATTCACTGCCGATAGCCAACATCAGCTGCGACGACGAGCTCGGGTTCTGTCATCGACTGAGACGGCCCTAAGCTTTTCAGGTGCCTGTCGCTGAAGAGAAATTCCAGTTTTTCTCGTGCAGCATCGGTAGAGTAGAGCTCTTGCGTTTTGCTAATGCCATTCTGCGAGAGTCGCTTCCAAAGCTCTTCCGATTGGTAGAGCTCGATCAACGCGCGCGCAAAATCCTGTGGTTCGTCGGCTACCAGAACGTGTTCGTGGTCGGCGAGGTTCATTCCCTCCACAGCGATTGAGGTTGCCACAACGGGCACGCCGAAGGCCATGCTTTGATTGATCTTGCCTTTTATGCCCGCCCCAAAACGCAAGGGAGCCACAGAAAGCCGCACACTGTCGAAAAACGAACGCACATTCCGTTGCAATCCCGCCACAATGATCCTGTCGCTCGCTAGTGCGACGATTTCAGGGGG
>JBIOXP010000093.1:0-4409 GCA_044869705.1 Binatia bacterium
GCCGGCGATGGGAATCTTGTAAATCTCGGAAAGGAGCATCTTGGCGCCGACAAAACAGAGCACAAGGGAAAGTCCGAATTTGAGATAGATGAACATCTGCATAACGCCGGCCAGCATAAAATAGAGAGCGCGCAGCCCAAGAATGGCGAAGACATTCGAGGTATAAACGATAAAGGGATCTTGCGTCACTGCGAAGATTGCGGGAATGGAGTCGACGGCGAAGATCACATCGGTGGTTTCGATCACGATCAAAACCAGCAGTAGCAAAGTGGCGCGTGTTTTGCCGTTTGTCCGAATCAAGAACCTCTGGCCGTGATACTCTCTGGTCAGCGGAACCCAACGCTCAAACAACCGCACCACAGGATTTCGCTGCGGCTCGAGTTTCTCGTCGCCTTGGAGCGACATTTTGATACCGGTAAAGACCAAAAAGGCGCCGAAGACATAGATCATCCAGTGAAATTGGCTGAGCAATGCGGAACCCGCGGCAATGAAAATCGCCCGCAAGATCAGCGCGCCCATAATTCCCCAGAAAAGAACGCGGTGCTGATATTCTGCCGGCGTGGTGAAATATTGGAAAATCATTAAGAAGACAAATAGATTGTCGACGCTTAGTGATTTTTCAATGACGTAGCCGGTGAGGAATTCGAGCGCCTTTTCCTCTCCCCAAACGAAGTAAATGCCGAGATTGAAAATCATCGCCAGCGAAACCCAGATAATGCTCCAAGTTGTCGCTTCCTTGATCGAGACGGAATGCGCCTTGCGGTGAAACACGCCAAGATCGAGCGCCAAAAGCGCGAGCACAAAAAGATTAAAACCGATCCAAAGAAATATCCGACTCGAATCCATGATCCGTTGCTCCCTTCTACTACTGAAGCTGGCAAACGCGCCGGCAAGCGCTGGTAACAGAGATCCTAGATTCTCAAATTTGGGGGAATTGAACGGAGACCGATGAACCCGGGAGTGATGTGCAAAAAAGCGCGCCCGTGCGCCCGTCGGAAAATCGAGTGAGGCGGATTTATCCGAGCTTTGTTGGAGCGAATGCGCTTAGCGGGGTTGCAGCGCTCTAGGTTTCTGTGATTCTGCTCTTGAAACTCGTCCGAAAAGCTCTCTTCGTCCGATGTGCTCGGGAGCAAAGCCTGCCACCCAAGCACATGATTTCCGCCAAGGAGGACGCCCAATAGGATCGCTAACCAGGAGGCACGGGGTGGCCGCTTCATCCAAGAACGGCTAACAATCGGGAATGTTTAATTCAAGCCGTCTGAGTTCGTGAATGCTCTGCGCTGAGGTCCGACTGCGGCGAAGTCTCTGCGCTAGTGGACTGAAGCATTTGATTTGCGTCTGAACGCGAACGCTAAATTGCTGTTCCAGTTTGCTAATCTCTCATTCGCGAATAGTTGATCTCTTTACTCGTGACGAATTCGAGCAAAGCCGCTTTGCCTTCGTCGGTCGCTTTACGGGCACGTTGTAGCGCGGAAACAATCTGACCGGGTTCCTCGACACGTTCAGACCAGCCGCCCAGAGATTTTGCGATCTCCGAGTAGTTGCCGAGAATATTCATCGTGCCATAGCGCTCGTGCGAAGCGTGCATGCTGTGAGTTTCGGCGGCCATGAAGTTGTTATTCAACACGATCGTCAAGGTCGGAATGTTATTGCGCACCGCGGTTTCAAAGTCCAATCCGGTCATGCCGAACGCAGCGTCGCCCATAAAGTTAACGCAGAACTTGTTCGGCGCGGCAAGCTTCGCGCCCATGATCAAACCCAGACCCGTTCCAAGGGCATGGGATTTGCCCCACCCGAGATAACTCCTCGGCGTGGGCGCCCGATAAAATGGCACGAGTTGGTTGCGCGGACTGCCGGCATCGTGAGTGACAATAACGTCTTTCGGGTCGAAGAGGTTCATGAACTCCCACATGACCCGATAGGGATTGATCGGTTTTTCGTTGGAGCTTAATTTCGGCATCCATTCGGAGAGCCAGGCTTCTCTAATTTTTTTGATCTCGGTAGCAACGCCGTTGGGCTTGCGCTTTTTGCTTCCCAGCGCATCCTTGACAGCTTCGATCAACTGCCGGAGCGTGGGTTTGGCATCGCCGAGAAGCGGATAATCGGTAGCATAATGCTTATTGATGTCGCGTTCGTCGTTGGTCGCGTGAATGATGGTTTTTCCAGCCGGAATCGGCGCGGCAACAATTCTGTGCTTCGTGAGGCTCGCGCCCACGGCAAAAATGACGTCGGCCTTTTGCAGGAATGTATGCACGGGGCGCGGCATAACCCCGGCCCCGGTGCCGAGCGCTAAAGGATGATCTTCCGGAAAAGCGCTTTTACCTTCCAATGGAGTTGTCACCGGTGCTTGCAGTAACTCGGCTAATTCCAGTAGTTCATCGGATGCTTCGGCATACAGCACGCCCTGGCCCGCAACGATTACCGGTAACTTTGCCGCGACCAATACCTTGGCGGCCGCCCCAACATCGACAATGTTGGCGCTGCTCAATGTTCGTTTGACGGGCGTATAATTGATCGTCGCTAGAGGGAATTCTTCGACTGCGGCATCGTTCGGAATTTCCACGAGGACCGGTCCGAGCCGTCCCATTTTGAGATGAGTAAAAGCGCGCCGCATAATTTCCGGCACTTGGTCGGCCAACGTGATCTCTTCGATCCACTTGGTAACGGGAGCGTAGGCTTGAACGGACCGGAAGAAGTGGAAGACCTGCGAGGTATTGCGCTCGTGGCCAACGGGGAGGAGAAGCACCGGGACCGAATCGGAATAGGCGGTCGTGATGCCGGAGAACGCATTTTCAGCTCCCGGTCCTGCCTGCATGGTAAAAACTCCAATGCGCTTGCCGTTGGTGACCCGCGTGAAACCATCTGCGATCCCGACGCCGACACGTTCTTGTCGGCAAACGATCGGTTTGATGCCGGCCGAAGCTGCGGCTTCGATGAGCGTGTTTGTCGGATAGCAGGAGAGAAACTCTACGCCTTCGCGCTTGAGGATTTCGGCAATCACGTCGACAACTTTCATCGAACCTCCCGGTCACTAAGATTTATTTGAGTGTCATTTCGATGCCCTTCGGCCAAGCTCAGGATAAACTCCGCGCCGAGAAATCTTTTTCCAGTGGCCACATCGTACGGGCTAGCACAGCGAAACGGACTTGTGCTCACCATCGATGACGCGCGTACTAATCCGCGTTCTCCCAATACTTGTCTTTTTTCAGTTGTTCCGTAACGTATCGCTGTGGATCGACTTCCGCCGGGATTTTACTGGCGATACAGGCGACATGGCGCAAATCGTTTTGTGCGTCCGATCGAATCACGTGCGGCGGCTCTTGACCGTTCTGGACGGCCCGAATCGCGCGCAACAGAAATCTTCGCACCGCTATGACAGTCATATCGCTGACGCCGAGATGCTCTTGTGAGCGGTCATAGATCGGACCCATGGATTCGGTGGCGCAGGAATCGTGCACGAGAAAAATGGCTCCCATCCCGGTAAAGTTCTCCTGTTTCTGCTGCTCACGATCTTGCAGGTAGTTATTTGCCAAATTGCGCAGCTTGCGAAAGTCCGCGCCGATCTCATCCTCGTGCTGCCTTTCATCGTTTGCGATGGGGCGCGTCCGGCGAAAGTGAATGTTGTAGCGCATGCTATGGCTATCATCGATCGGCACATGAGAGTGAATCGTGTAGCCCTCCGGATTGCCTCTCAAACCGCCTGTGGGAATGAAGCCGTGGCACGGCAGTACGATGTTCGAGACGCGCAAGTAGACGGTTTTGGGATCGATTCGGCGGCAGGAAAGCATGCGAACGCCGTAATCCATCTCGATGCCTTCCAACCGAGGCGCAGAGTCGGCAGCATACAACGTGCCGTCGCCCCCGCCGCGCGGTCGTTCTCCGGTGAAGTTCTGGTGCAAAAAAGAAAGGTGCGAGGAGTCGCATTCTCCTTCGAGTCCCTGGAGCCAGCTACACTCCTGAATGGATTTGGACACATATAAGTTCTCGCGCGGCAAATGCATCCACTCGTAGTTCGGCAGTAGCGGTATCTTCTCCTTCGGCCCGAGGTAGCTCCAGACGATTCCCGCCGCCTCTTTGCAGGGATAAGCGGTCTGGCGAACTTTGTCTTTCAAGGTGCTGCCCGCGGGTTCCGCGGGTGTCTCCAAGACTTTGCCTTCAGTATCGTATTTCCAGCCGTGATAGATACAGCGCAAGCCGCATTCCTCGTTGCGGCCAAAAAAAAGCGACGTGCCGCGGTGCCCGCAATGTTCGGCCAATAAGCCGATGCAACCCTTCGTGTCGCGAAACGCCACTAGATCTTCGCCGAGCAGCCGGACACGGACCGGAGGACCATCCGGTTCGGGAATTTCATCGGACAACAAAGCAGGAATCCAGTAATGGCGCATCAGTTGGCCCAAGGGCTTTTCGGC
>JBIOXP010000094.1:0-7580 GCA_044869705.1 Binatia bacterium
TTTTCGGTGTCGACAGAATGGTTTTGGGCACGAACTATCCCTACGGGCCGGAGCAAGGCCGCCTGCTGGTCAAAAACAGCCTGAAGGCGATTGACGGACTGGGGCTCGAGCCCGGCGAAAAAGAAAAAATTCTCGGCGGCAATGCGGCGGGTATCCTGGGGATTGGAGCAGCATGAAGTTCGCCAAAGCAGCACGCCCCGTCATCATGGGCGCGAATGGGATGGTCTCGTGCGGCCACCCGATGGCGGCACTGGCCGGTATTAATATACTTCGTGAGGGCGGGAATGCCGTGGACGCGGCTCTCGCGTCGGCGTTTGTAATGTCGGTGGTCAAGCCGGAAGCGAGCGGCCCGGGCGGCGATTTGTTTGCCCTGGTCTATAGTCGAAAAAGCGGCAGAGTCGAGGCGCTCAATTCCAGCGGCCCAGCGCCGGCCAAGGCGAGCATCGAATATTTCCGTGAGCGTGCCCTCGAGGCCGTGCCGCAATCGGGCGCGCTGAGTATTGCCGTGCCCGGCGCAGTGGACGGCTGGCTCGAGCTGCACAAGAAATACGCAACCAAGGAATTATCGCGGCTGATGAGCGATGCAGTCCACCTCGCGCGCGACGGTTTTCCGATTTCACTCGAGTTTGCTGAAGCCATCGAGGAGTTCAGCGCCGAGTTTTCGTGGGTCGATCGCTGTTATCACCAGCCGCTCGGTAAAGTCAGGCCCGGAAAAATGGTTAAGCAGAAAGGCTTGGCGGACGTCCTGGAAAAAATCGCGCAGAAAGGGCGCGATGGTTTTTACGCTGGAGAGATCGCCGACAAGATTTGCGCCATCGTTAAAGCCGAGGGCGGAATTCTCACCATCGAAGATCTCCAGTCAATCGTGTGCCAATGGCTCGAGCCCGTCAAATCGACCTATCGCGATACTTTGGTCTACGAGCAGCCGCCGGTATCCCAAGGCTTCATGGTGCTCGAGATGCTCAATATCGCGGAGGGCTGGCCTTTTCACGACGGGACCATGAGCCGGGCGGATATAATTCACAACCAAGTGGCGGCCAAGAAGCTCGCGTTCGAGGATCGCATCCGTTATCTCGAAGATCCGGCCTTCGGCGATCCAAAGGTCGCCATGTTGATTTCCAAGGAATACGCCGCGAAACGGCGGGAGCTCGTCGGCGATATTATGGATCGGCGCGCGGCGAGCGTCTCGAATCAAAGCAGCGATACCACGTATCTTTGCGCTGCGGATCGCGACGGCAACGTGATTTCGCTCATTCAAAGCGTCTTTGCTCCCTTCGGTTCACGGGTGATCGCCGGCGAGACGGGCATTGTCATGAACAATCGTCTGTGCAGCTTCGGGCTTGATCCGAACAAAGCCAATTCGCTCAAGCCGGGCAAACGACCGGCGCATACGCTCAACACCTACATGGTTTTTCGCGGCGGCGAAGTTTTCGTTGCCGGCGGGAGCCCCGGCGCGGACGAGCAGCCGCAGACCAATTTTCAAATCCTTCACGATCTGGTGGATCTGCAAATGGACCCGCAGAGCGCAGTCGAAGCGCCGCGCTGGAGCCACCAACCCGGCACGCCGCCGCGCGATCAGCTGCCCGAGGCTCTGCGCGTGGAGGAAGGATACGAACAAGCCACTTTAGACGGCTTGCGGAGACGAGGACACAAAATCTCAGTGGTGGATCGCTGGTCCTTCGGCAGCGCGAAAGTGATCGTGCGTGATCGCGAAAACGGCTGTTGGCTCGGCGGTGCCGATCCCCGCCGCACGGCCTACGCGTTGGGCTGGTGAGATTCCCGATCTTTTGTTCTCTCAGACTTTTGGTCACGAGCGCCCAGTGAAGTTCAGTCTCTTCACCGAAATTCAGTGTCCGGACGGCACTTCGCCGGCGGCGCGTCTCGACGAGTTCCTGGAGCAAGCGGAGTGCGCCGATCGGCTGGGATTTCACGCTTACTGGCTCGCGGAAATTCATTGCCAGCCCAAGTTCTCGCTCCTCTCGGCGCCTTACGTCGTGCTCGGCGCGGTGGCGCAGAGAACTCAACGGCTCCGGCTCGGCGTTGCCGTCAATACGTTGCCCGTGCATCATCCTGTGCAGCTTGCCGAAGCAGCGGCGATGCTCGATCTTGTGAGCCACGGCAGGATGGAATTCGCGGCGGGCGGCGGCCATCCGCATAGCCGCGCCTACGAATGCTTCGGCGCGGATCATAAATCGACCCACGAGGTCATGGCCGAGTCGTTGGAGATCATTCGAAAAGCGTGGTCGGAGCCGACGCTCACGTTCAAAGGAAAATTTTTCGATATTCCCGAAGTGATCGTCAATCCGAAACCCCTCCAACGGCCGCCGCCGCCGTTCTATATGGCGACGAGCTCGCTTGACGGAGTCGAAGTCGGCGCGCGCCTGGGCATCAACATGTTCCTGCCGATCCATACTCGTTTGCCCGAACAGGTCGTTGAGTATGCGAATGCTTACTGGACCGGACTGAAGGACCATGGGCATAATTCGCCGGAAAGAGAATTGGGATTACTGGTGCCGGTGCATTTGGCGCCGACCATTGCCGAAGCGAAGAGCCGAGCCGAAGCCGGCGTCATGAGCTACTTCAAAACTATCCTCGACCTACGACTGGATTACACCGATTGGCTGAATCGGCGCGGCGTCGAGCTGCCGGCGCGGCTTCGGACGGCGGCGGGAACGCAAGTTTCGTTCGAGACGATTTGTGAGAAACATGCGGTGATCGGCGACGCCGATTTCGCCGTCGACAAAATTCGCCGGCTAACGGAGCAGACCGGGGCGCGCCATCTGCTCATCTGGTTCAATATCGGCACCGTGCCGCATGCGCTTGTGCTTGATTCCATGCAGCGCTTTATGAACGACGTGATGCCAAAATTGTGAGATAGGCGTGTCGGGGCGCAGCCTGCTGCGCCCCGATCGTTGTAATGGAGATCACATGGAAGAATTAACTGAACAAAAATGCGTGGCCTGCCGCGTCGGCGCGCCGTCCGTGACGGCGGAAGAAATGAAAGAGCTTCAGCCGCAAGTGCCGGAGTGGCAAATCATCAGTGAAGACGGCATTCCAAAATTGGATCGACCTTATAAGTTCAAAAATTTCAAAGACGCGATCGCATTCACCGACGAAGTCGGCGCGGCGGCCGAAGCAGAAGGCCACCATCCGCGCATTACCACCGAGTGGGGCAAAGTCGGTGTCACCTGGTGGACGCACAAGATCAAAAACCTGCACAGAAACGACTTCATCATGGCGGCGAAGACCGACATGATTTACAAGAAGTACGAACAAGCCTAGCCGCATCCGGTTTTTTCCCGCCCGATCACACGAGAAAATTTCCTAGAGGTGGAAGATGTCACGACAACGGGTCGGATGCCTCGGATTGATTGTTGTTACGTTTTTGATCGGCGGAGTCGCATTCGCAGCTTCTTCTGACGGCGGCTTCTACAAAGGCAAAACGATTCGTCTGACCATTGCCTTCTCGGCGGCGGCGAAGATGAAACAGATTCTCGTGCCCTAAAGATCTCTGTGGCCCAGGCTTATCGACGTACTCCGAAGGCACCCATTGATTGTGGCTTTATCCTTAAGACTCGCTATTCACTAGCTTGATCGATCACTATATCTACGTTCTTCGTACCGACTTCGGCGGGATTTTTTTTATATTCGCCGGTCATGTCGCCGCGGGTGCGAGTGACGGGGTTGCCGTCCTTGTCGAGGCGGGCCGTGATGTTGATTTTCCCCGTGAAGGGCGTGCCCTGCATCATCACGTTCTCTTGACTGAGCGTGTAATCGAGAGGAAATTTCGGGCGATCAATCTTTTTTACCGCGAGGGGCGGAGCGCCACCGCCCGTCGCGGGACGGGCGATGATGAACAAGGCCGCGTTCGGATCGAGGCTCGCTTTGAGTTTTGGATCGATGGTGATCTTGCCGCCGATCTGCGCGGATGAGGATGGGGCGGCGGAACTTTTTTCGGGTGACGCTGACGGGCTTGTCGCTCCGCCCGTCGTTGGGATCGTCGCCAATACTTTGACGACTTCGTTTCGCTCCTCGCCGGCAGGAACCAGGCTGAGCAATTGCTCCAGTACCTGTCGGGCGCCGGCGTAATCTTTTTTGTCCTGGTACAACACCATGCCTTTGCCCCAAAGCGCCATCGGAAAATTGGGCGCTTGCGACAGCGCTTTGTCGAAGGCCATCAGGGCGCCGTCGCCGTGGCCGGCTTGTACCAGAATGTAACCCATATAGGTGTGGGCTTCCGGATTGTTCGGATCCTCGGTAAGCACTTTTTTGAAAGCTTCGATTGCTTTGGGAAAGTCCTGCTTGCTGAAAGCCTCTTTGCCTTCGGCGAGAGCGGCGCGCGCGGCGGGCGGGGTGGTCCCGGTCATGAAATCGCCGGTGATCGTGCCGCCTTCGGAGTCGCGCTCGCGCACGGAGCGGGTCAGCATCACGCCCAGCGCTAGACCGAAGAGTAGAAGAAAAACCCCGCCGGAGACGATTTGCCAGCGGCGAAACTGCGGGCTAGCGCCGCTCCGCGCTGCGCGCCGGCGCGCTTGGATAGCGGGTTTTGCCTGCGGTTCAGCCGGCGTTGCCGCGAGCTGGTTTACGACATTCGTACTTTTCGCGGCGATTTCTTGCTTGAGAGCGGTGTAATCCGATCCCGATAGCTTTCCGGATTGAAAATCGAAATCCAGCTCGGCGAGTTCGCCGCGCAAACGGGCGTGTTCCCGCAGCAGTTGTGCCCTGGCGCTGCTGTCGTCGAGATCGGGCTCCTGGATTTCTTCTTGTAAGAGCTCAGCGCGGGATTCTCCCGAAGGTAACGTGTGAGCCGAGCTGGGCTGGGCGGTTTTTTTCTTACGCGTCCAGCGGTGGACGAACCAAAGTGCCGCTACGACGCCGAGTAGTAGAACGACATAGGGTAATACCCATAGAAGCGCACTGAAGCCGGTGGTTCTTGGTTTCAGAAGCACCCATTCGCCGTATTTCGAAACGAAAAACTCTTTAATCTGATCCGGCGATTTGCCGGCCTGTAATTGCTCGCGTACGATAGCACGCATCTGTTGCGCCATCTCCGAAGGTGAGTCCGCGACGGAAAGATTCTGGCACACGACGCAACGAAGCTCGGCGGAAACGGCGCGCGTCTGGTCTTCGAGATCAGGAGCCGGCGCTGCATCCGCATGCTGGACGATGCCAGCTAGCAGGAGGAGGACGGCAAGCAATCCACAGGCTTGGATCAGCTTCATTTTACGGTCGAATAATCGCCTTTGCCTTCCTGCGCGCTGACGATACCTTTTGCCGCTTCCTTCAGTTTGCTGACGACCAGCGTGGCGCGAATCGCGCCGACATGCTTATAAGTGATGCGCCCCTGCGGGTCGATAAAAAAACTCTCCGGTATGCCCCACGTCCCGTAATCGACGGCGATCTTGGCTGTTTCGTCCTTGCCATTGGGATAGGTAATCTTGAACTCCTTCAAGAACTCGAGAGCATTTTGATCCGTATCCTGCACTGCCACGCCGAGAAAAATCATATTCGTATCCTTAATGCTCTGCCATGCCGCTTCCAACTCGCGGGCTTCTTCGCGACACGGTACGCACCAGGACGCCCAGAAATTGAGAAACACGGCCTTGCCACGCAGATCATCGAGGCTCAATTTTCGCCCATCGTAAAGCGCGAGCGTAAATGGCGTCGCCGGTTTTGCCAGCAGCGGCGAAACAATGTAGCGGGAGTCGCGAGTGAAACCGTACGCGAGCAATGCCAAAAGTGGACCGATGATCAGGAGCGTTATAACGAGGCGGCGGATAGGCATCTAGTCCTCGCTGCGCTCGGAATGACAGATTTCACATTTCAAATTGCCGAAGCGGATCATTTTATTCTCGTGCGATTGCCAGGCGGCTCGCGTACAATCAAGCGCAGCGTTCGAATCAAAAATCGCATGGCGCCAAGGGCGCCTTCTTGCCGATGGGCGAAATGCAGATCAAAGTTCCGAGCGCGATGACAAACCCTCCGATCCACATCCAGATCACGAGCGGCCGGACCAGTACTTTCAGCGTGGCCTGATTGCGATCCACCTGGCTGAAGCCCGAGAGAATCAGGTAAATATCTTCGGTTAGGCTGCTTTGGTGTACGGCGCGGCCGATGGGCGATTCCTGGGTCGGAAAGAATTTCAGGGCCGGTCGGAGCGTGCCGTTGTCGCTGCCGTTATGAAAGACGTGAAACGCTCCCTCGACGCGAAAATGCGTCGGCTGTTGCGAACCGCTCAGGCCGGCAAACTGAATCCGATAGTTGCCGACTTGGAGTTGCTGATTGAGCGACATCGTCGCTTCCTTTTCGATACTGTAGGACATCGAGCCGGCAATGCCCATCATAATCAGCACAATACCAAGATGGACGATAAAGCCGCCGTAGCGGCGTTGATTACGACGGGCCAGTGTCACCAAACCGCGAATCAACCCCTCGCCCGCGATGCGCCGGCGCGCACGGAGCGCCAAACCGGTGTCATACAAGATACTGAACATGACGAAGGCAAGAAGCGTAAAACCCAGCAGCGGCATAAAATCGCGGACTTTCCACGCAAACAAACCGAAACCGAGCAGTAATGCCGCTGCCGCCGGCCAGGTGAAGTTGCGCTTTAGATTGTCCCAAGAGGCGCGCCGCCAAGCGATCATCGGACCTACCGCCATCAAAAACACCAGAAACAAAAACAGCGGCACGGTCACGGAGTTAAAATAGGGCGCCCCCACGCTCACTTGAACCCCCGCCACCGCTTCAGAAATCAGCGGAAAAATCGTCCCGAGAAAGATCGTGAACAGCGCCGAGACCAGGACAATGTTGTTGAGCAAAAAAGCCGATTCGCGGCTGACCATCGAATCGAGCTCGGGTTGTTCTTTGAGCAGATCCGCGCGATACGCGACAAGGCCGAAGGAGCCGAGCAGGATGACGGCGAGAAACCCGAGAAAAAAACCGCCCACGGGTCCGGACGAAAACGCATGAATCGAGGAGAGAATTCCGGAGCGGGTAAGAAACGTGCCGAATATCGTCAGACTGAAGGCGACGATAATCAATGACAAGTTCCAAACCTTCAGCATGCGTCGTCGTTCCTGGACCTGGATGGAGTGCAAAAATGCGGTTGCCGGGAGCCATGGCATGAACGCAGCATTCTCCACCGGGTCCCACGCCCAATAACCGCCCCAGCCGAGAACATGATACGACCACCACGCGCCGACCAGATTGCCCGCGGTCAAAAAAAACCACGCGGTGATCGTCCAGCGTCGCGTGCTGACAATCCACGCTTCGTCGACTTTGCCGACGATCAGTGCCGCCATGGCGAACGCATACGGCACCGTAAGACCGACGAAACCGGTATAGAGCAGCGGCGGGTGCGTCATCATGTTGGCGTCCTCGAGCAGCGGGTTCAAGCCGCGGCCATCGGGCGGGATCGGAGAAATTGTCTCAAAGGGATTTGACAAGAAGCCGACGACTCCGAGAAAAAAGACCGAAACGATACAAAAGATCATGATGACCCACGGCATGGTGTCGTTTTGACGACCACGGTAGAGCCATGCCCCCCGCTGGACCGCGAAGACCTGCACAAGCTCACCAGC
>JBIOXP010000095.1:0-3162 GCA_044869705.1 Binatia bacterium
ACATCCTTCGGGACCCCATAGATTCTGCGGAGCTGATCAAGCGGGCGCAAATTCTGGCTGAAGACGCTCGGCGGCCGGTGGCGCTACTCTTGACGAAGGAAGGGCTGGGGCGCCGCTCGGTAGTGCCCTCTTTGTGATCCTAAAAACCGCCGTTCGCAGAGGCTGTATCGATGAAACGATTTACTTGTTTGCAAGCGCTGGCTCAGGTTGCCGAGGATGCGCTGGTCGTCAGCTCGGCGGGCGCCATGACTCTGGAATGGAATAGCTTACGCCCGAGCGACGGCAATTTCCGCGTGCGCACTTTGGGACTGTGCTCGTCGATCGCGCTGGGAATGGCGCTGGGCTTGCCCAAGCGGAAAGTGATCGCACTGGACGGCGACGGCTCTTTACTGATGAACTTGTGCTCGCTGCCGACGATCGCTCGGATGAGTCCGAATAACCTGCTGCATATCGTCTTCGACAACGAAGTCTATGAAGCGTCGGGCAGCAAAAAAACCGCTACCGGAGCTGGAACCGACCTTGTCGGCATTGCGCGCGCCGCGGGCGTTAAGGATGCACGTTGGGCGAATTCCCCAGAAGAGTTTGCCGATGCCGTCGGTGCGGCTCTCAGCGGCAACAAATTGTGCTTCATCGGCGTAAAGGTCTCTACTGAGAGAGCCGAAGTGCCGCCTTATCCCGTGGACGAAGTTGAGAACAAATATCGCTTCGTTCGCTACGTAGAGCGGACGGAAAAACTCGCCATCCTGAAAAGCAATTTGCCGGCCAGTTACAAATAAGACAGGTAATTCGTTCCGGATGAAAATCGATATCGAATTTAACTCTGGCGCGCAGTTGCCGATGGACGCAATTCCCGGCTTGGCGCGGCTGGCGGAAAACCACGGTTTCGATTGCGCGTGGGCGGGCGAAGCCAACAACAAGGATCCGACGGTGATGCTGTCGGCGATCGCCGCGGTGACCTCCCGATTGAAGATCGGCTCGGCGATTTATCATATTCTCGGCCGCACGCCGGCCACGCTGGCGCTGCAAGCCGTAGGATTGGACGAGCTTTCCAGCGGCCGATTCCTGCTCGGCATCGGTTCGTCAAATCCCACAATAGCGAAGTGGCACGGCCAGAGTCTCGATCGGCCTTTGGCTCGCGTAGAAGAATACATCGAAATTGTCCGCGCGGCGATGCGCGGCGAGAAACTCAGCTTTGTCGGGAAGTTTTTTTCTGCGCAAAATTTCAAAATGGCTTTCAAGCCCGCCGGCAGAGTAATTCCAATCTATCTCGCGGCATTCGGTCCGAAAATGACGCGACTTGCGGGCCGTATCACCGACGGGGTTCTCATCAACATGGCAAACCCCGGCGAAATTCGCCGCATCGGGTATGAAGCAAGAATGAGCGCGGAGCAGGCGGGCAAAGATCCGGCCAATTTGGAAATAATCTGCAAGATCCGTTGTTCGATCGCGAGTCAATACAGTGTTGCGCGCGAAGCATTGAGTCATGCGCTGACCTATTATGCTTTGGCCGACTATTATCGTGATTTGCTAGGCCGCATGGGTTTTGGCGAAGAAGTCGAAGCGATGCGCGCAGCTTGGAAGGCGGGCGGCTTTCACGCGGCCCGAAAACTCGTCAGCGACCGAATGTTTGATTCGTTGCCGCTGGTTGCGGCGACGAGCGCCAAAGAAGTCATGGAACAGATTAAACCCTATATTCAAGCTGGAGCGACACGAATTATTTTGCCGTACGTCGCCGCTTCCGGCGATGTTGTGAGTGAAATGCAGAATTTTATCGAGTACTGGAGTCCGGCAACGACCGGGTCATTTTAACTGAGGCTGTATGGGATTCGAACTGATCAACCCGATAGGACTGGAAAAGCCGGTCGGTTATGCTCATCTCGCCAAGATCACCGGAGGAACTATTGTTCATGTGGCGGGGCAAGCGCCGTTCGATGAGCATGGCGAAGTCGTCGGCAAGGGTGATTTTGTCGCACAATTTCGCCAAGTCGTGCGGAATTTAAACGTAGCGATTCAAGCGGTGGGTGGTCAGCCTACTCAATACGCGGCTTTGACAATTTATGTGACGACCCTAGAGGCATACTGGAACAATACAAAGCTTTTAGGCGCCGCATACCGTGAAGTGTTCGGGAAATATTTTCCGGCGATTACACTCGTTGAGGTAAAACGGCTTTACAATCCCGACTGCATGATCGAGGTCTCAGGAATTGCAGTAATCGACTGAACCCCGGGTGGAGGAGATTTCCGGAGTATTGCGCCATAAACGGTGTCTCACTAGACAATCTTTGCACAATTTACCCACATCCGTTTACCTCGAAATCACCCCTAAGTTAAACATTCCAACGACTTGAATTGGTGGCACCGTCCTTGCGTTTACGCCAGAGTACCAAACAAGAGGCGGTTGGAACAAAAACCATGAACACTCTTGCAGCATTAGACAGGGAACGAGATCAGGATCTTTTTGAGACCGTGACCGAAGAAGAGATCATTTACTTATGGCGGTCCATCAAAGGCCGCGGACTTTCGGAAGATGAAGCGTGGCAAGCAGTTGTGACTGGAATCGCGCTTGACATGGCATTCGCTAAAACCAAGAGCTGCAAGCAGATCGAGCATTGATAGACTAGATTTTGAGATCGGTTGCCACAATTTTATACTCGTTGTTTTCAGCCTTCACAGACCCTGGTAGCGTCAAGACTTGTGTGTAAATGTAAGGGGCCGCTCACTCCAGTTTTGATTGAGGTGATGAAACACCGCGAAGGCAATTCTCTGAAGGCTCTGAGTATGAGCCATGACACCCATCGGTCGGGTCCTTCGTCTCACTTCTCGAAAGGCTCTTTCAATTAGGTTAGTGGTTCTCAGTCGACTGTACAGTTGAGAGTTTTTGATCTGAAAAAAGCTTAACAATTGATCAAAGTCTTTTTTCAAGCAAGCCACCGCCTTGGGATAGGTTTTTTTCCAACGCGAAGAAAAGCGCCAAAATGCCTCGCTTGCTTCTCGACGATTCGAAGCATGACTGATGCGGTTGAGCGCGTTTGACCGCGGGCTGATCGATCTCTTTGACTTTATTCAAGACGTTTCGACTCTTGTGCGCCCAGCAGCGCTGCAACACGATCTTGGGATAAACGATCTGTAACGCCCCATGCAGCCCTGCGCCGCCGTCAGTGG
>JBIOXP010000096.1:0-2976 GCA_044869705.1 Binatia bacterium
CGAACGCGCCGGTTTCCTTCGCCATCCACATCGATGCCATGGTTCCCGACGTAAAAAGGAATGCGATCCGCAGGGGACGCGCGGTGGCACTGTGCGCTGGATTGTTGAGGATCGCCAAGATGCAGGAAATTACGATGCAAACAATAGCGGACTTACATCGAGGTTTGGGATTCATCGCAGGAACATCAGCGGGTCTAGTCGCAAAGTCTGCGCCCACGAGCATTATGATGCGTCCGCTCTATCATGGCCGCTCGCACGGTGACAATGTGCCGAATGACACATGCTGAAGCTGGCCATGTCAGCGAACGGTGTTGTTCAAAACAGTCGCGAGCCTCACGCCGGCTTTCGACAACTGCTGGCGCGCGGCTATGAGCGCTGAATTTTCGTAAGCATCGTCGAGGCGCACGCCTTTGGCGCCGCGATCGTCGGCGAATGCCTGTAGACCGGCAAAGTTATAGACGACAGTCTTTGCGCGCCTGAAGGAATCCTTCGCCCAACTGATCGGTGTTCCTTTCGACCATGCGTCGGCTGTTCCCGTGCTGATTTTTCTGCTCAGCGCTGCGCCGATCGACCAAGGATCGCTGCCCAGCCGCTCGACAATGCGATTGTCCCAATAAAAATGCAGATTCCTCGGTGGTATATCATCGGCGAGAAACACCGCGACGTCGTTGCCGCCGCGATCTTTGTTGTCCGCCGCGTGCAGCGGTTGGTGCAGGTCACCGATCAAGTGCAGGAGAAATTTGAGCGCGAGGATTTTTTCCGCCCTGGCGATAAACGGATTGCGCAGTTCAACGATGAATTGCTCGATTTTATCGATCACGCAGTCGTTGGCGGGACCGGCGCTGGCGAGGGTACCGCGCGGCAGTTTGGCATGATGCTTACAGGCGGCATCCATATCGCCGGTTTGAATATCGATATCGGCAAAGTGCCATTTTCGCGTGGCCTCATAGCGAATTTTCGTGGTCTGACGATCGGATTCGCGGTATTTGTCGGCCCAAGTCGTGCGGCTCACGAAATCCGCCGCAGTGAGGTCGTCCTTGTCAGTGGCAAGCAGCGCGTCGACTCTCTTCTTAACGACAGGCGTAAGGCGCGAGTAGGCGATCACGCCGATGATCTTGTGGCCTTGGTCGCCCCAAGCAAAGAGCCCGTGCGCTGGGCATAGGGCGATGATTCCAAAGAGGATCGTTATTGAGCGGCAAAGAAATAATCGATTCACATCTCGAGCGACCGTACTCAAACCGAGGTATTAACGTCAAGCGGAGCACCTTCTACCGATCCGCATTGACAGGCTTTTCATCCGCGCAGTAGTATCCCGTCGCTGAATCGACATGGCTAGCTGATTGGAGGATGGGTGATGAAGCTTTTTTGTAACGAACGATGGCGCGTGCTCGTTGCGCTCGCCATGCTCATATTGCTGATTTCGACATCGGGCTATGCTCAGGCACCTCGCAGAGTGAAGATGACCTTGCCCGTGGTGGCGCTGACGACAGCGCCCGTGTATCTCGCCGAGGCCAAGGGCTACTTCGCCCAGGAAGGTCTCACTGTGGACATCACGATGACGGGCGGCGGCGGACCTGATATCAAGGCGCTCATCGCAGGCGATGTCGACTTCACCTACACTGCGAGCGATCAAGTCATACTTCCTTGGCAGGAGGGCCGGCGACTTACCATGGTCATGGGCGTGATTCCACGCGCGCTGATCAACTGGGCCATGCATAAAGACGTGGCGCAGGCCAAGGGCATCACGGAGAAATCATCGCTCGCCGACAAGATGAAGGCGCTCCGCGGGCTTACCATAGGAACTACACAGCCCGGTTCACTTACCGCCAACCTCGCCGCTTATACGCTGCGAAAGGCCGGGCTCGTGCCGCAGCAGGATGCCACGGTGATTCCAGTGGGAAGCGGATTAACTTGGCTTGCGGCGCTCGAGCAGCGCAAGGTGGACGCCGCGCTCATGTCGCCGCCGCTGCCCGATACGGCGGTAGCGCGCGGTTACGCTATCCTGCTGATCGACAACGCTCGGGGCGAAGACCCGGCTCTCGCGGAGTTTCTCCAGCAGGTCTTTGTCACCCGGCCCGACGTGATCCAGAAGGACCCGGAGCTTGTGCGAAAACTGGTGCGGGCACTCGTCCGCGCCAATCAATGGGCGCTCGCCGCTAAACCGGAAGAGATCGCCGACGCGCTCCAGCCCTCGATGGGCAGCACGATTCCGCGCGACGCTCTAATGACCGGGATCAAGGCGACGGTGCCGGCTTATAGCCGCGATGGCCGGATCACGGAGCAGGCGTTGAAAGCCGCCACAGATGTGATGGAAGTAGCAGGCATCTTGAAAAAGCGGCCGACACTCGCGGACGTTGCGACGAACGATTTTCTGCCGAAGTGAGGGAGTGATAAGAGGGACGGGAACTTTTTCGCTTTCCGTCACCGCAGAGTTCTTAGGAGCGCAAGAATCGACGTATTTTCGATTGTCAGCCGGTTTGCCGAGAGGCCTTTGCCGATTTACACGCTGACGGGCGACGCTTAGTTGTTGCTCACATTTAGACGACTACGAGAATAACCGGCATGAGTTCCTAACATTAGCCTAACTATCTGACGAGGACGAGACCAGCGAGCGCGTCGAAGACTTCTTAAGCCGTTTGTCAGGTGCCGATTCTAAGCTGGGGTTCACACCATTCCCTACTCCAGTCCAACTGCTCGCTGAGGGAAAATATTTGGCAGAACTCGTGATAGTACTTGTCGGCGATAATCGTATTTGCGATCAGGACTGCATTCTCCAAACTTTGAGACGCGTTTTTTGTCAGGTTGAATGAGCCGGTCCACACCTCTTTCGGGAAGATATCGATCGAATATCCCGAAGGGACATTCGTTTCCTGGTAATCAGCGAAAACAAGAAACTTATTATGCATTCTCGGAAAGGCTGCCTTCTTCTGGCTGTTATGATTTCCGACGCACCTGATAGGAGCAATAGTTGGATCA